>SDZP01000603.1 GCA_004144935.1 Caulobacteraceae bacterium
TGGTGTTGGAGGGGCGGCTCAGGCTGTTCGCCCAGGCGCCCGGGGATCGCGAGGCCCTGATCGGCATGATGGGGCCGGGCGCTGCGATCGGGCAGAGCCCGGCCTTCGGCGGCGGACCCCGCCTGGTGACGGCGATCAGTGTCGGGCGCAGCCTGGTGCTGGTGCTGACCGACAGCGCCCTGCGCCGGGTGGCGGACAGCTGGCCGGGGGTCTGGCAGGTGGTGGCGCAGCTGATCTATCGCCAGCTGCAGTTCAACGTCCAGGTCGCCGCCGAGCGGGTGGCGTTGCCGCCGCGGGCGCAGCTGGCCTCGCGGCTGATGATGCTGGCGCTGGGCGGCGAGACGGTGGCCGCCAACCAGTCGGACCTGGCCGAAATGCTGGGCTTCAGCCGCAAGGCGGTGAACGGCTGGCTGGGCGAGCTGGCGGCGGCGGGGGCGGTGCGCCTGGGCTACGGGCGGATCGAGATCGTCAGCCGGCGGCTGCTGGAGCGGGCGATAGCCGAGGAGCGGTGACTGTGCGAGCCTGCGGCCATGAATCTCCTCTTTGACACCCTGACCGGCGCCGGCGCGGCCGAGGCGCCCTTTTTTGAACGGCCGGACGGGTCGGTGATCCGCCATGGCGAACTGGACAGGCTGACGGCGCGCTGGGCCAATGCCCTGGTCCAGCAGGGCGTGCGGCCCGGCGACCGGGTGGCGGTGCAGGTCGAGAAGAGCCCGGAGAACCTGATCCTCTACCTGGCGACGGTGCGGGCGGGAGCGGTCTTCCTGCCGCTGAACACGGCCTACACCCTGGTCGAGCTGGCGTATTTCATCGGCGACGCCGACCCGGCTTTGATCGTCTGCGATCCAGGGGCCCAGGCGGGTGTCGCGACCCTCGGCAGGACCGCGACGCTGGATGCGTCGGGGCAGGGCAGCCTTGCCGACCTGGCGGCGTCCGCGTCCGAGACCTTCAAGACGGTCGGGCGGGGCCCAGAGGACCTGGCGGCGATCTGCTACACCTCAGGCACCACGGGGCGGTCGAAGGGGGCGATGCTGACGCATGGCAACCTGACGGCCAACGCCCTGACGCTGGTCAAGCTGTGGCGGTTCACGGCGGCTGACGTGCTGATCCACGCCCTGCCGATCTACCATGTGCACGGCCTGTTCGTGGCGACCAACGTGATCCTGGCGGCGGGCGCGTCGATGATCTTCCGGGCCCGGTTCGATGCGGCCGAGGTGCTGGGGCTGATGCCCCAAGCGACGGCGCTGATGGGGGTGCCGACCTTCTATACGCGGCTCCTCGACCAGCCCGGGCTGACGGCGAAATCGACGGCGGCGATCCGGCTGTTCATCTCGGGATCGGCGCCGCTGCTGGCCGAGACCCACCGCGCCTTCGAGGCGCGGACCGGGCAGGTCATCCTCGAGCGCTACGGCATGACCGAGACTGGGATGAACACCTCCAATCCCTATGAC
>SDZP01000005.1 GCA_004144935.1 Caulobacteraceae bacterium
CGACGCGGTCCTCGACCACGTAGGTGACAGTGTCCTCGGCCATCTTCGGGCTCCTCCCATTCTTGTTGGAAAGACAATCCTTGAGGCGCCCATGGGGAAAGCGAGCATCTTGTTGGCGCAAGAGGAATCGTCATGACCGCAAATGCCCCGCCTGTCCGTGAGGTCGTCCCCGCCCACTGGTTCGATCCGGCCCCGCTCGAGGCCTGGCTGACCCGCGAGGTCGAGGATTTCGGGACCGGCATGCAGGTCCATCAGTTCCAGGGCGGCGCCTCCAACCCGACCTTCCTGCTGACCACCCAGACCTCGAAGGGCGAGCACCTCTATGTCCTGCGCAAAAAGCCGCCGGGCGTGCTGCTGGCCAGCGCCCACCAGGTCGACCGCGAGTACAAGGTGATGAAGGCGCTGGAGGGCCACATCCCGGTGCCGAAGATGCGGGCCCTGTGCACCGACGACAGCGTCATCGGCACCAGCTTCTACGTCATGGACTATCTGGAGGGTCGCATCTTCCGCGACGCCACCCTGCCGGGCCTCAGCCCCGCCGACCGCGCTGCCATCTATGACGATCTCAATGCCACCTTGGCCAAGCTGCATCAGGTCGACTACGCCGCCGCCGGCCTCGAGGACTTCGGCCGCGCCGGCGGCTATTTCGAGCGCCAGGTCTCCCGCTGGACCAAACAGTACCGAGGGGCGGAGACCGAGCTCATTCCGGAAATGGAGGCCCTGATCGCCGCCCTGCCGGCCCGCATTCCGGCCGACGACAGCGTCAGCATCGCCCACGGCGACTACCGGCTGGAGAACGTGATGTTCCACCCCACCGAGCCCCGGCTGATCGCCGTCCTCGACTGGGAACTGTCGACCATCGGCCACCCGATCGCCGACATCGCCTACAACGCCTTCCTCTGGCGCTCGACCTCGCAGAGCTGGGGCAGCCTGGTCGGGGTCGACTTCGCCGCCAGCGGCATTCCCACCGAGGCCGAGTACGTCGCCGCCTACTGCCGGCGCACGGGCCGCGAGGCGATTGCCGACTGGCCGTTCTACATGGCCTTCGGCATCTTCCGCCTCGCTTCGATCAGCCAGGGCGTCTACGCCCGCGTCCTCTCCGGCCAGGCCGCCAGCGAACGCCCGGCCGAGAACGGCACGCCGATGCTGGCCGCCCAGGCCCTGGCCATTCTCGAAGGTCGCGCCTGAGCCGGAATTTCATTTGGCAGGCCGCAAAGCCTGTCGCACTCTGCGGCCGCTTGGGCCGCAGAGCCTCACCATCACCTTGGGGATAACCACCATGAAGTCGCTCGTTCTCGCGCTCGCCCTGCTTGCGACCGCCGCCGTTCCCGCCGCCGCTCTGGCCGAAGACGCCCCCGCCGCCGCCCAGGCGGCCTGGTCGACCGCCAACACGCCGCTCGCCGACCTGCTGGCCAATGCCGAAGCCAAGGCCGTGCTGGAAAAGCATATCCCCGGCATCAGCACCAACCCGGAAGTCGAGCCGGTCAAGGGCCTCAGCCTGAAGGCCATCCAGGCCTACGCCCCCGACCGCCTGCCCGACACCCTGCTGGCCGCCATCGACGCCGACCTGGCCAAGCTGCCCGCCAAGTAGGCACGCCAACAGCCGGGGTATTTTCCGGCTCCATTACGGACTGAAACCGGAGCGGCGCAAATCCGCCCCGGCCGGACGGCACGGATCGAGGACCAGTTCTCGATCCGGGGCCGTCCATGATCCGCCATCGCCTACTCGCCGGCGTCGCCGCGACTCCCTTGTTGCTCTGCGCCCTGCCGGCCCTGGCGGAGACGACCATCAGCACCGAGCGCACGACGCCGGTGAAGACCTCCACCGTGAACGCCGGCGCGGCCGACGATCTGCTGATCGACGAGGACGGCTCCATCGTCCTGGAGACCGCCGGCCCTGCGGTGACCGTCGACAGCGACAACACCGTCACCAACGAGGGCGGCATCGAGATCGAGGCGGTCGACGGCGCCGTCGGCATCCAGGTCAACGGCGGGGTGACCACCACCGTCTCCAATGAGGGCAGCATCACCCTCGAGGACGGTTTCGACCAGGACGACGAGGACAACGACTCCGACGACGACGGCGACTACGACGGCGCCTTCGCCACCGGCACGGGGCGCTACGGCATCCGCGTCAGCGGCCCCGGGACTGTCACCGGCGACATCGCCAGCAGCGGCTCCATTACCGTCGAGGGCAACGACAGCTACGGCGTCAGCCTGGAGTCGGCGCTGACCGGCAACCTGGTGGTCGGCGGCTCGACCAGCGTCCTGGGCGACAACGCCGTCGGGGTGAACGTCGCTGCGGTCGTCAGCGGCCGGGTCGAGACCGGCGGCTCGATCAGCGTCCGGGGCGTCGATGCGGTCGGGCTCGACATCGCGGCCGAGGTCGGGGCGCTGCATCTGCAGGGCGCCATCTCGGCCACCGGCTACCGCTACACCAGCCGCGCCAGCGACGAGGACGCGCTGGCCGCCCTCGATGCCGACGACCTGCTGCTCGGCGGTTCGGCGGTACGCATCACCGCCAACATCGCCGGCGGCGTGCTGCTCGAGGCGGGTCCGGCCACCGACACCGACTTCGACGGCGACGGCCTGATCGACAGCCTCGACGACGACGACCTCGACCAGGACAACGACGGCATCACCGACGACGACTACGACAACGACGGCAAGGACAACGGCGACGACGATGACGACGACAACGACGGCATCGACGACGATGACGACGATGACGACAACGGCGACGGCATCCTGGACACTGATCTGGACCAGGACGGCCGGCCCGACAGCACGGAGGGCACGGCGGCCCTGTCCTCCTACGGCTCGGCCCCGGCCCTGCTGATCGGCTCCGACAGCCAGGCCTTGGCCATGGGCCGGATCGGCGTGGGTGACGAGGCCTACGGCCTGATCAATCGCGGCTCGATCTACGCCGCCGGCGTCTACGACGGGGTCGAGGCCACGGCCCTCAGGATCGGCGGAGACGCCGGCTTTGCGACCCTGATCGAGGGCGGCGTCCTGCAGGACGGATCGATCTCGGCCTACAGCTACGCCGCCGACGCCCAGGCCGTGCATCTGGCGGCCGGGGCCGCGGTGGAGACCTTCATCAACAATGGCTCCATCATCGTCGGCGAAACCAACGCCTCTGCGGCGAAGGCGGACGAAGCGGCTTTCGACGCCATCGGCCTGCGCATCGACGCCGGGGCCTCCCTGACCAGCTTCGCCAATATCGGCAGCCTGTATGCCTATGTGTCGGGCGAGACGAGCAACGCCACCGCCCTGCTCGACGCGTCCGGAACCCTGACCAGCCTGACCAACAGCGGAACCATCGCCGCCTACGTCACCGCCACCGACGACGAGAACGACACCGACGACGACAACGAGGACGCCGACGACGAGGAGGTCACCGGCCGGGCCGTGGCCCTGAACCTGACGGCCAACACCGCCGGCGTCAGCATCCTGCAGTTCGCCCTCTCGGACGACCGAGACGGCGACGGGGTCGTCGACGCCATCGATGTGGACGACGACGGCGACGGGACCCTGGATACCGAGGACGACGACAGGGACAATGACACCATCGTCGACAGCGAGGACGACGAGGACGGCTACGACACCGACGGCGACGGGCTGGTCGATGGCCAGGAACCCCTGATCATCGGCGACATCCTGCTGGGCTCCGGCGACGATACGCTCGCCATCCTGAACGGCGGCGTTGTGGGCGACATCAGCTTCGGGGCCGGCGCCGACAGCCTTACGGTAGGGTCGGCGGACAGCGCGGCCGAGATCATCGGGGCCCTGCGTGACGCCGACGGCCAGCTGGACATTGCCCTGGTGCGCGGCGAACTGACCGTCACCAACGCCGAGACCATCGCCGCCACCAGCCTGTCGGTCGGCGCCGACGGGGTGCTGACGGTTACCGCTGATCCGGACGCCGGCAGCGTCACCCGCTTCGAGGTCGCCAGCGCCACCCTGGCAGAGGGCGCGCAACTGGGTCTGCAGCTGGACAGCCTGATCGGCGAGGCCGAGCGCTACACCATCATCCAGACCGCGGCCGGGGGGCTCGCCGCCGCCGGCCTGGACACCACCCTCGAGGGCGACTCGCCGTACGTCTACGTCGTCTCCGCCTCGGCCGACGAGACGGCGGGCGCGGTCTATCTGGATGTCCGCCGGCGCACGACCGACGAGATCGGCGGCCTGACCGCCAGCGAGGTCCTGGCCTTCGACGCCGTCTATGCGGCGCTGGAGGGCGACGAGGACATCGAGGACGCCTTCCTGGGCGCGGAGACCCGGGAGGACTTCCTGCACCTCTACCAGCAGATGTTGCCCGACCAGGGCGAGGGCCTGTTCTCGACCCTCGACCTGCTCAGCCGCACCACCGCCCGGCTGACCGCCAACCGCCCGACCATCGGCGGCGCCGCCTATGGTCCGGACAGCGTCTGGATCCAGGAAATCAACACCGCGGTCGTGCGATCGGCGGGCAATACCGCCGGCTCGGAGACCAAGGCCTTCGGCTTCATCGCCGGCTACGAGAGCCTGGAAGCGGACGGCGGCGCGCTGGGCGCCACCCTGGCTTTCGTCGCCGCCGAGGAGCGGGACGACATCGCCCAGGTCGGCGAGGAAACCAGCGTCTCCCTGCTCGAGGCCGGGGTCTACTGGCGCCAGCAGATGGGCGGGCTGTCGTTCAACCTGCGCGGCTCGGCCGGCTATGCCTGGCTGGATGGCGACCGGGTGTTCATCGATCCGGACACCGCCCTGGTGGTCAACGCCGACGCCGAATGGGGCGGCTGGACCGGCGCGGCCAGCGCCAGCGTCAACTATGAGGGGCGGCTGGGCCGCTTCTACCTGCGCCCCTCGGCCAGCCTCGACTACATCAGCTTCAGCGAGGCCGAACGGGTCGAGGGCGGCGGCAGCGACGCCTTCGACCAGGTCGTCCAGGCCCGCCGCTCCAGCCGCCTGTCGGCCGGCGGCGAGATCGCCATCGGGGCCACCTTTGGCCGCGAGGTCTGGTGGCGGCCGGAGGTGCGCCTGGGCTATCGCCAGACCCTGGCCGGCGAGGTCGGCGACACCGTCTTTCGCTTCACCGGCGGCCAGTGGGTGACCCTGCCGGCCTCGGAGGCCGGCGAGGGGGCGGCGGTCGTCGGCTTCTCCCTGAAGACCGGCTCGCCGACCTCCTACGTCGCCGTCGAGGGCGAGTACGAGGCGGCCGAGGGCGAGAACCGCTACAACCTGATGCTGGCCGGCCGGATGATCTTCTAGCGGCCTGATCTGCCGGGGTTTCAGCCTGAAACATGGTCCGTTTCTGGCAGCGGAAGCTTGTATCGGGCAATTCCGGTGCGGCGCCCCCGGGACACTCGGCGGCGTCCTCTCGAGAAGGAGACACCCATGTCCCTTTCCATCTCGGGAAGCTCAGGCTTCCTGCAGGCCCGGCAGGCGATGTTCGCCAGGCTGGACCTCAATACCGACGGCGCGCTGGACGCCGAGGAGTTCTCCGGCCTTGGGCAAAATGTGCCGTCCGGGGGCGGAGCCGGGCAGTTGAAGGGCGGCGGCGGCGCGCAGGGTTTCAGCGCTGAAACACTGTCGGCGCTGCTTGGCGTGCAGCAGATGAGCCAGGCCGACCGGGCTGCGGAGATGTTCTCCGCCGCCGATGCCGACGGCGACGGCAGCCTGACCGCCGAGGAGCTTTCGGGCGACATGGCCGCCCACGCTCCGCCTGGCGCCCAGGGGACCGACAGCGCATCCCGGGCCGCCGACCTGCTCGCGGCCGGCGACAGCGACGCCGACGGCGCCCTGTCGGCCGAGGAGTTCGCGGCCCTGAAGCCGCCGCAGGGCGCCCCGCCGCCCGGGGGACCGCCGCGGGCGTCGTCGGGTGAAGCCGAAGAGGAGACGACCTATGACGCGGCCGACAGCAACAAGGACGGCACGGTGTCGATGACTGAGCTGCTGGCCTCGCTGCAGTCGAGCAGTGAGGTCGCCTCGGGCTTCAGCCGGGATGTCTCCGACCTGATGGCCAGGCTGCTCGAAACGCTGCAGGCGGAGGTGGGGCCCACCGCCGAGGGCGTCACCGCCTGATCGCTTGAAAAAGCCGCCATCCCTCCGCTGTCGGCGGAGGGATGGCGGCCAGGGTCTTCGCTTGGCGGGACCTGGTGAGGTGGCGTCCGGCGGAGCGACTGGGGGAGGATATCGCCGCCGCGCCGAAGCTGCCTCACCCTCGTCCGCCGGCGCGGCGCCGCAAAGGCGACGGCGTGTCGGCCTGATTTCAAAAGCGGCGGCGGCGCGGCGTCCGGTCCGTATTTCGCCATTGTGGCGAGGCTGAATTTCGCCAGCCACAGTTCGGTGTCACGGAGCGCCCGATGCACGCCCTTGCCACTGCCCCCGACCGCCGAATCCTCGTCGTCGACGACGACACCGAACTTCGCGAACAGGTCATCGGCTACCTGCGCGAGCATGGCTACGAGGTGCGGGGCGCCCGCGACGGCAAGGACATGCAGCGGCTGCTCGACGCCGGGGTCGCCGACCTGGTGGTGCTCGACGTGATGATGCCGGGCGAGGACGGGCTTTCCCTCTGCAAGCGGCTGTCGGCCGAGGGGCGGCGGGGGATCATCATGCTGAGCGCCATGGGCGAGGAGGTCGACCGGGTGCTGGGCCTGGAGCTGGGGGCCGACGATTACCTGGCCAAGCCCTGCAGCCCGCGCGAACTGCTGGCCCGGGTGCGGGCCGTGTTCCGGCGGCTGGAGGAGACGTCCCTGGCGCCCCGGCCGCGCGGCGCCATCTACCGCTTCGCCGACTTCCAGCTCGACACCGGCCGGCGGCGGCTGCGCGCGCCGACCGGCACGACCATCCTGCTGACCTCCGGCGAATACGCCCTGCTGCAGGCCTTCCTTGAACGGCCGCAGGCCATCCTGTCGCGGGACCGGCTGCTGGACGTGGCGCGGGGCGACCACAGCGACGTCTTCGACCGGGCCGTCGACGTGCAGATCTGCCGCCTGCGCCGCAAGCTGCACACCTTCGCCCAGGCCGAGATGATCAAGACGATCCGGGGTGTCGGCTATGTGCTGGACGTGCCCGTCTCCCGCTCGTGAGCCGCCGCCGCACCCGCCTGCCCATCGGCGTCCAGCTGGTCGCCCTGCTGGTCGCCAGCCTGCTGGCCGCGCAGGCCATCAACATCGCCCTGCTGTTCGCCCTGCCGCCGCCAAGGCCGGCGCTCTACCGGCTGTCCGAGGTGGCCGGGGCCCTGAAGGGCGGCTCACTGCTGACCCGCGATGGCCGGCCGCTGACCCGCGCCGCCGCCGCCGGGCCGCCGACGCCGAAGGCGGACAGCGACCCGATGGCCGTGCGGGCCCAGATGTCCCTGGCGGCGACCCTGGGACGGCCGGTCGCCGACGTCCGCCTCTACCCTGACAACGGCGCGCCCTTTTTCGGGATGATGAACCGCCGCAGCTTCGGGGTCGCCCGGGGGGACGGGCCGCCGCGCGGCGAACCGGGCCCTGCCTTGCGGACAGGGCCGGGACCGGACGGCGACATCGCCTTTGTCATCCGGCCTGGCGGCCGCCCGCCGCCGGGGCCCGAGTTCAAGACCTTCGAGCGGTCGGCCGGCTTTCGTCCGCGCCCCGGCGACGTGGCGGTGTTCGGGGACTTCACCGCCGCCGTGCGCAATCCCGGCGGCGGCTGGACCGTGGTCGCCTCGACCCCGGAGCCCTTCCCCAACGACTGGCAGCGCCGGGCCCTGCTCTGGCTGCTCGGCGGCTTCCTGCTGGTCGCCCCCGCCGGCTATCTGTTCGCCCGCCGCATCACCGCGCCGCTGAAGCGCTTCTCCGACGCCGCCGACCGGCTGGGGCGCGATCCCATGGGGCCGGAGATGTCCCTGCGCGGTCCGGCCGAACTGGGCGCCGCCGCCGAGGCGCTGAACCAGATGCAGTCGCGCCTGCGCCGCTTCATCTCCGACCGCACGGCCATGGTCGGGGCGATCAGCCACGACCTGCGCACCCCGCTGGCCCGCATCCGCTTCAAGCTGGAAGCGGCGCCGCCGGCCCTGAGGAGCGCCATCCTCTCCGACGTCGGCCAGATGGAGCAGATGATCGAGGGCGTGCTGGCCTTCATCCGCGACGAGACCCTGCCCCGGCAGCGGGAGCGGCTGGACCTGCTGTCCCTGGTCGAGTGCGTGGTCGATGACGCCGCCCTGGTCGGGGCCGACGTCGAACTGGCCGAGGACAGCGCCCCGGTCATCGTCGAGGGCGATCCCTCCGGCCTGCGCCGCCTGTTCGGCAACCTGGTCGACAACGCCGTCAAATACGGCGGCGAGGCGAGGGTGAGGGTCAGCTGCGACGGCGACATGGCGCGGGTCGAGATCGACGACGCCGGACCCGGCCTGGCGCCTGAGGACCTGCGCCGGGCCTTCGATCCCTTCTACCGGGCCGACGCCTCGCGCAACCTCGACCAGGGCGGGGTCGGCCTTGGCCTGCCGATCGCCCGGGCGACGGCGCGGGGGCATGGCGGCGAGGTGGTGCTGCGGCCGCAGGCGGTGGGCCTGCGGGCCATCGTCACCCTGCCGGTCGCGCCGGATTGAACGCCGCTGCGTTTGATCCCTCGAGACTTAGGACGAACAGGTTTCTCAAGAGATTTGACGTCGTGATCTTCTGGCGAGGCGGTCTGCGGGCGCCACTTCCGGCAGCGCGCGAAAGGCGCAGCATTACCGAACAGATTAAGGCCGGTCTCCTCTGGATCGATAGCCGCCCGGGCCCTGGAAAGGGCGCTCCGATGATCTGGCGCAGCGGCCGAAACCTTTGGCTCTCAACGGTATTTTCATTAGAGGGAGACCAGATGGTCACCACTAGTCGGCCGGTCATCGCCCGACGGCCTGCTGGAACCTGGAATGTCGGCGCTCTCAACCAACAATGTGGTCGTGGCCGGCGAGGGGCCGCGGACGATCGTGTTCGCCCATGGTTTTGGCTGCGACCAGGGCATGTGGGCGCCGGTGGCCGGGCGGCTTGCAGGGCGGGCGACGACGGTGCTGTACGATCATATCGGAGCCGGAGCCGCCGACAGCCGGGCCTACGACCCGGTTCGTCACGCGACACTCCACGGCTACGCCGAGGATATGGTCGGGGTGATCGAGGCGCTGCATCGGGGACCGGTGACCGTCGTGGGCCACTCGGTGAGCGCCACCATCGCGGTCCTGGCGGCCCGGGCGCGGCCAGAGCTGTTCGAGCGGCTCGTCCTGGTGTGCGCCTCGCCGCGATATACCAATGCGCCGGACTTTCACGGCGGGCTCGACGAGGCCGACGTCCGCGATCTGCTGGACCTGATGGAGAAGAACATGGCCGACTTTTCGGCCATCCTGGCGCCGCAGGTCGCCGGCCCCGGCGCCGACCTCGTCCAGGCCGACTGGCAGGCGAGCGTCTGTCGCGCCGATCCGGCGATCGCGCGCACGTTCGCCCGGACGACCTTCCTGTCCGACCATCGTGACGACTACGCCGCGACGACGACGCCCACGGTCATCATCGACAGCGCCGAAGACCTGCTCGCCCCGCCGATGGTCGGCGAGTGGATGGCGGCGCATATTCCAGGCAGCCGCCGGGTCGTGCTGGCCACCACCGGTCACAGCCCGCATATGACGGCGCCGGATCTCGTCGCCGAAGTGATCGCGGGCCTTTTCCCGGCGTTGAACCAAGCGGCCTGATCATGGCGGACCAACGCGCCGATCGCCGGATCGAGCTGGCGGACAGAGCGCCCGCGGGCCTGGGGGTCGCCACGGCGCAACTGACGCTGCTGTGGATCAACGACTATCTGGGGGAGCAGCTGGGCCTGTCCCCGGGGAACCAGGACGGCCGGCGGAGCCTCATGGACCATCTGTCTCCCGCCAGCCGGATTTTCGCTCAGGTCCGGCTCTTGCAGGAACTGTCGCGGGGCGGCTGGGTGGAAGAGCTCGCCCTCGACCTGATCGATGACGACGGCGGCAGGACGGCGGTGATGATCAGCGCCAGACCCCTTGAGGGGGAAGGCGATGGCGAGGTCGCGCTGGTGATCTCGCGGGCCCCGGTCCGCCGCGCCTATGAGGCCCAGGTGCCGCTCGCCCGCCAGGCCGCCGAGGCGGAGCGGGAAGCCGCGCGGAACGTGATCGCCGCCTTCGTGCGCAGCTGCCCCATCCCGCTGGTGATGACCGACCGCCAGTTGATCGTGACCGGGGTCAGCCAGGCCTGGGAGAAGGCCTACGGCCGAAGCGCCGGGCAGGTGATCGGCCAGAGCATGGAACCTGAAGCCGCGGCGGGCAAAGGCGGGCCTTCGCCCTGGGCGGACATCTACGCTCGCGCCCTCGACGGCGAAACGGTGGCCGGCGACGCGCCGACCCGGTCGGCTCATGTGGACTTCTGGTTCGAGTGGTCGGTGATCCCCTGGCGCGACGCCCGGGGGGAGGTCGGCGGGCTGCTGCTATTGAACTTCGACGTCTCCAACCTGGTTCGGGCGAGGGAAGCGGCCGAGGCGGCCGACGCCGCCAAGTCGCGGTTCCTGGCCAATCTCAGCCATGAGCTGCGGACCCCCTTGAATGGCGTTCTGGCGCCCCTGGAACTGCTGCAGGACATGGGGCTGACGCCGGAGGCGCGCGCGCAGGTCGGGCGGGTGCGGAGCAAGGGCGGGGAGCTGGCGCGCAATCTGACGACCCTGCTCGACTATTCGCAGCTGGAGACCGGCGAGTTCGAACCCCAGGAAGGACCGGTCGAGCTCCGCAGGCTCTGCGCGGCGCTGCTGGATGAGCATCGAGACCTGCTGGGGGACCGCCCCATCCGGCTTCAAGGGCCATCCGGTGGCAAGGCCATGGAGATCATGGCCGACGAGGACGCTCTGCGCCGCATCCTGTCCCAGCTGCTGTCCAATGCCATCAAGTTCACCGACGAGGGCGCGGTCAACCTGTCCTGGGCGGCGCAGGGCGAGATGCTGACCTTCGAGGTCGCCGACACCGGCTGCGGTTTCGACCCCGCCTCCTTCGCGGACCTGACGAAGCCCTTCTATCAGCGCGACGGATCGACCACGCGGCGCCACGGCGGCATGGGCCTGGGTCTGGCGCTGGCCGAGCGCCTTGCGACCGGCCTGGGCGGCCGGCTCTCGGCCCGGCAAGGAGCCGGGCGCGGCAGCGTCGTGGCGCTGACCATCCCATTGAAGCCGGCCCGGAGATCCGGACCCGTCCTCGCCCCGCCCGTGGCCCCTGAAGGCCCGATGCGGGTCCTGGCGGTGGACGACAACCCGGCCAACCTGGCCTTGCTGCAGGCCCTGCTGCCCTTGCTCGGAGCCGAGGTGGCGACGGCGGTCAACGGCCTGGACGCCGTCCAGAAGACCCGACTGGAGGCGTTCGACCTGATCCTGATGGATGTGCAGATGCCGGTCATGGACGGGCTCGCCGCCATCCGGATGATCCGATCAGAGGAGCCGCGCCGCACACCGGTCATCGTCATCAGCGCCAATGTCTCCCGACCGGAGGTGGCGGCGGCGCGGCTGGCGGGCGCCGATCTGGTGCTCGGCAAGCCGGTGACCCCGGCCGCCCTCGCCGCCGCCGTCAACTCCGTGTTCTCGGTGGACGCGGACGCCTGAGCCGCCGGCGGCCAGCTCGGTGCGGGCTGTGCAGGGCGGTCGGCGAGGTCGCCGGAGGTCACAACGTGACAACCTGACCGCAAGCCTGCAAGCGGGTTTGAAGTGAAACCAGGAGCGCTGGACAGTTCGACGTCCGCTCTCAGACAGGGACGAAAGTCCGCCCGTGGCGCGCAACCGTCTCCCCAAGCGCGGCGGCGTCGCCCTACACCACCAGGCCGTAGTCCGGCGAGCCGCGTAGCCGGCTGGCGTCCTTCAGGGGCGGCGCGCCATAGAGGCGGCTGTAGTCGCGGCTGAACTGCGATGGGCTTTCGTAGCCGACCGCGAAGCCCGCGCTGGCCGCGTCCATCGCCTCGGCCACCATCATCCGCCGCGCCTCCTGCAGGCGCACGCGGGTTCGGTACTGCAGCGGACTGAGCGTCGTGGCGGCTTTGAAGTGGCTGTGGAACGACGAGGGGCTCATCCCGACGTCGGCGGCGAGGCGCTCGACGCTGACGGGATGGGCGTAGTTGCGGCGCAGCCAGCTGATGGCGCGGCTGACCTTGGCCAGGCGGCTCTCGGCGTTGGCGATGTGGCGGATCATCGGCGCCTGCGCCCCCGACAGCAGCCGGTAGAGGATCTCCCGCTCGGCGAGGGGGGCCAGGGCGGGGGCGTCTGCCGGCGCATCGAGCAGCCGCGCCAGCCGCAGCGCCGCGTCCAGCAGGCCAGGCTCCACCTCGCTGACTCCCAGGGCGGGCCCCGCCGGTTCCACGGCCGGCGCCGGGGCGTTCTGCAGCATCAGGTCGGAGAGGCCTTGCAGGTCAATGTCGAGCGCCAGGCAGAGGTACGGACGCTCGGGGCTGGCATCGAGGATCGAGCCCACCAAGGGCAGGTCGACGGACACCGCCAGGTACTTGGCCGGGTCGTAGACGTAGCTGCGCCCGCCCAGCTCCACCTGCTTGCGCCCCTGGGCGATGATGCAAAGCGACGGCCGATAGAGCGCCGGCACCGCCTCCGTCGGCCTGCAGGATCGGATAAGGCTGAGGCGGGGCAGGATGCTGGCGTGCATGCCATCCGCCGGCACGTGGCGGGCAATGATCCCGGCGAGCTCGTCAATCTGGCGCATGCCGCACCCTGTCATCCGGCGCGCAGTCAGGGCAAGGGCCGACGAAGGTGTCTGGAGGATCATGCAAGAATGTCGGAGGGCCGTTCTACCGCTCGGCCCGCCGTTCGGACGACAAGGCTTCAGCGCCGACGACATCCCGTGTCGGCAACAAGGAGCTCGAAGATCATGTCAGACACGCACAGCAAGGTCGTTGTCATAACCGGGGCGAGCAGCGGCATCGGCGAGGCGACGGCCCGCACCCTCGCCGCCGCCGGCATGAAGGTCGTCCTCGGCGCCCGCCGCGCCGAGCGGCTGCAGGCGCTCGCAAAGGCGATCCAGGACGCCGGCGGTGAGGCCGGGTTCCAAGTCCTCGACGTTACGGACCGCGCGGCGTTCGAGGCCTTCATCGCCTTCGCCGAGGCGCGCTTTGGCCGCGTCGACGTCATCGTCAACAACGCCGGCCTGATGCCGCTGTCGCCGCTGGCGGCGCTGAAGGTCGAGGAGTGGGACCGGATGATCGACGTCAACATCCGAGGCGTCCTTAACGGCATCGCGGCAGTCCTGCCGCGCTTCCAGGCGCAGGGCGCGGGGCATGTCGTGAACGTCGCCTCGGTCGCGGCCCACGGAGTCTGGCCGACCACGGCGGTCTATTCGGCCACCAAGGCGGCGGTGTGGAACATCACGGAGGGCCTGCGCCAGGAGCATCCGGAGATCCGCACCACAGTCATATCGCCGGGCGTCGTGGAGAGCGAACTCGCCGCGACGATCACCCACCCGGACACCGCCGCCTACATCGAGGAGGCGCGCAGGGTCGCCCTCAAGCCCGAAGTCATCGCCCAGGCGATCCGCTACGCCATCGAGCAGCCCGCCAACGTCGCCGTCAACGAAGTGATCGTGCGCCCGATGGGCGGGGCGTTCTGAGGCGAGGCGGGGCCCGCCGGCGGGGGTGCGGCGATGGCGCGCCCTCGGCCAGCGGCGTTGGGGCAGGCGTCCGCGCAGGCCCCTCACCCCTGCTCCAACCCCGTCTGCGTCAGCGCTACCTCCGCCTCCAGCCACTCCCGGAACCGGCGGATCTTCGCCGACCTGCGGCGGTGCTCCGGGTAGACCAGCCAGAAGGCCTGGCCGAGCGTGGCGGTCAGGGGAAACAGGCGGGTCAGGCGGCCGTCGGCGAGGTCGTGGCGCCAGAGGAAGGGGGTCAGCATGGCGACGCCCTGGTCGGCCATGGCCGCGTGGCCCTCGTTGGCCTGGGTGTCGAGCTGCACGCCGGGGACGGCCCGAACCGTGGGGGCGGATAGGCCGGCGGCCTGCAGCCACTGGGCCCAGATCGGCTCGCCCGGGCTGATCAGCGGCAGGTGGAGCAGGTCCTCCGGCGCGATATGGCCGCCGTGGTCGGCCAGGAAGCGCGGGCTGCACATGGGCGTGAAGTCGACGGTGACGAGGCGGTGGGCGGCCAGGCCTGGCCAGGGCGCCTCGCCCAGACGGATGGCGACGTCGACGCCGTGAGCCGCGAAGTCGGTCAGGCTGTTGTCGGCGCTGAGGCGGACGGCGACGTCCGGGTGGCTGACCTGGAAGCGGCCCAGCCGCCAGGCCAGCCAGGTGTTGGCGAAGGTGACGGTGGTGGAGATGGTCAGGGCGCTGTCGTCCTCGGCCCGCAGCTCGGCGAAGGCGGCCTCGATCTCGTCCAGGCCGCGGCCGGCGCGCAGGGCGGCGCGGCGGCCCGCGTCGGTGAGGAGCACCCGCTGGCGCTCGCGGCGGAACAGCTGCTGGCCAAGCCGGTCTTCCAGGACGCGGATCTGGTGGCTGACGGCGGCCTGGGTCATGCCCAGCTCGGCGGCCGCGGCGGTGAAGTTCTCGTGCCGGGCGGCGGCCTCGAAGACCCGCACGGCGCTCAAGGGCGGCAGCCTGCGCATGGCAGATGATTATCTGAGCTTATGAGGTCCGTCGATCCTTTGGTTGGCGTGGTGAGGCGGCGATCGCCATCTTTGGCTGACGAAAGGAGTCCTTCATGACCTACGCAAACCAAACCCACACTGTCTCAACGCCCGCCTCGGGGCTCGCCAAGCTGTGGCGCGCGCTTCGCGATACGGTCCGGGCGTCTTCGGAAGCCTCGGTGAAGATCGCTTATGACAAGCCCTGGCTGCGCAAGAGCGGCTACCAGGGCTGAGCCCGCCTAGCACCGCGTCAGGCCGCCGGTCTGTCGCAGGCCCTCGAACAGGCCGATGCCGGCGCTGACCGACAGGTTCATCGACCGCGCGCCGGGCCGGATCGGGATCACCACCCGGGCGTCGGCGGCGGCGTGGACAGGCTCCGGCGCGCCCGCCGTTTCGCTGCCGAACAGCAGGGTGTCGCCGGGCTCGAAGACAAAGCCGTCCAGCGGCGTCGCCCCCTTGGTGGTGAACAGAACCAGGCGGCCGGGGCCGCGCGCGGCCTGGAAGGCGTCCCAGTCGGCATAGCGGGTCATGTGGCTCAAGGGGCCGTAGTCCAGCGCCGCCCGCTTCATCGACCGGTCGTCGAAACTGAATCCGACCGGCTCGATGATGTGCAGCGCGACATCGAAACAGGCCGACAGCCGGATGCAGGCCCCGACGTTCTGGGGAATCTGCGGATTGAACAGGGCCAGGCGCATGGGCCCCTTATGCCGTCTCGGCGGGCCGGCGTCAGCGGGGTTGTCAGCCTGGACGGGCGTGGGGCGACAGTTTCGGGGCGTTCGTCTCGCACAGGGCCTTCAGCCAGCGGCGGACGGCCGTCATGCGGGCGGTGTCGTGGACGTCGCGGTGGGTGCTGAGCCAGAGGCGCCGTTCCAGAAGCACTGCGTCGGGGAGCACCCGGGTCAGGCCCTCGGCCAGGAAGCAGGGCAGCACGCCGACCCCGCCGCCGGCGGCGATGATCTCCCGCTGGGCGCGGATCGAGGAGCTGGCCAGCCTGGGCGTCAGGCCGGTCTGGACCTCGTCGAGATAGCGCAGCTCCGGGGCGAAGATCAGGTCGTCGACGTAGCCCACCACCTCATGCGCCTTCAGCTCTGACAGGTCGCCGGGGTCGCCGGCGGCGGCCAGATAGGACGGCGCGGCGTAGAGGGCCAGCTGGTAGGTGCTGAGCGGCTCGACGATCAGCCGCTCGGCGTTGGGGGCGCTCAGGGTGATGGCCATGTCGACCTCCCGCCGGCTGGGCGAGAGGAAGCCGGCGTCGGCCGCCAGCTCGACCCGCAGGCCCCGCCGCTCCGCCGCCAGGCCGGGCAGGGCGGGGGCCAGGATGGCGGTGCCGAAGCCCTCGGCGGCGCTGATCCGCACCGTGCCGGCGATGACGTCCGGCCGGGTGACGTTGGCGGCCGCCTCCATCACCGTTTCGGCGTCGAGGGCGATGCCCAGCAGCTGGGCGCCGGCCGAAGTCAGCTGCAGGCCGGCCGGGGAGCGGACCAGCAGGGTCGACTTCATCGCCGACTCCAGCCGCGCCACCCGCCGCCCGACGGTGGCGGCGTCGATGCCGAGCCGCTGGCTGGCGAGGCCCAGCGAGCCGGCCCGAGCGGCGGCGACGAAGATCCTGAGGTCGTCCCAATCGAACATGCCATGCAGTATTGCATGGCCTATGCCTCAAGTCTGCATGAGGGGTGTCGGAGCCGGGATGCTAAGCCCCGGCCCAAGGAGATCTTCCATGCGCGACATCCAGCACTTCGTGAACGGCCAGAGCCTGGCCGGAACCTCGGGCCGTTTCGGCGAGGTGTTCAATCCCAACACCGGCGAGGTGCAGGCGCGCGTCGCCCTGGCCACCCCGGCCGAACTGGACGACGCCGTGCAGGCGGCGCTGAAGGCCCACGTTGGCTGGTCGGCGACCAATCCCCAGCGCCGGGCGCGGGTGATGTTCGAGTTCAAGCGGCTGGTCGAGGCCAACATGCAGGACCTGGCCGAACTGCTTTCGAGCGAGCACGGTAAGGTCATCGCCGACAGCAAGGGCGACATCCAGCGCGGCCTGGAGGTGATCGAGTTCGCCTGCGGCATCCCGCATGCGCTGAAGGGCGAGTACACGGAGGGGGCCGGACCCGGCATCGACGTCTATTCCATGCGCCAGAGCCTGGGCGTGGTGGCAGGCATCACCCCGTTCAACTTCCCGGCCATGATCCCGATGTGGATGTTCGGGGTGGCCATCGCGGTCGGCAACACCTTCATCCTCAAGCCGTCGGAGAAGGACCCCAGCGTGCCGGTCCGGCTGGCCGAGCTGATGATGGAGGCGGGGGCTCCGGCCGGCGTGCTGAACGTCGTGCATGGCGACAAGGTCAGCGTCGACGCCATCCTGCAGCATCCCGACATCAAAGCCGTCAGCTTCGTCGGCTCCTCGGACATCGCCCACTACGTCTATTCGCAGGGCACGCTGCACAACAAGCGGGTGCAGGCCATGGGCGGGGCCAAGAACCACGGCATCGTCATGCCGGACGCCGACATGGATCAGGTGGTCAAGGACCTGTCGGGCGCCGCCTTCGGCTCGGCCGGCGAGCGCTGCATGGCGCTGCCCGTCGTGGTGCCGGTCGGCAAGAAGACCGCTGACGAACTCCGTGAGCGGATGATCGCCGAGATCGAGACCCTGAAAGTCGGCGTCAGCAACGACGCCGAGGCGCAGTACGGCCCGGTCGTCAGCGCCGCCCACCGCGCCAAGATCGCCGAATACATCCAGATCGGCCAGGACGAGGGCGCCGAGCTGGTCGTCGACGGGCGGGACTTCAAGCTGCAGGGCTATGAGAAGGGCTTCTTCATCGGCCCGAGCCTGTTCGACGGGGTCAAGCCCGGCATGAAGACCTACCACGAGGAAATCTTCGGCCCGGTGCTGCAGATGGTCCGCGCCGACAGCTTCGAGGAGGCGCTGGAGCTGCCATCCAAGCACCAGTACGGCAACGGCGTCGCCATCTTCACCCGCAACGGCCGCACGGCGCGCGAGTTCGCCGCCCGGGTCAACGTCGGCATGGTCGGCATCAATGTGCCGATCCCGGTGCCTGTCGCCTACCACACCTTCGGCGGCTGGAAGCGCTCGGCCTTCGGCGACACCAACCAGCACGGCATGGAGGGGCTGAAGTTCTGGACCAAGGTCAAGACCGTCACCGCCCGCTGGCCGGAGGGCGAGGCCGCCGACGGCAGCTTCATCATCCCGACCATGAAGTAGGTGCGCCGGGACCGGGCGGGTTGTACATCCGGTCCCGACCCCACCCATTCCAGTCCCTCTGAAGGCCCGCCATGGATTTCACCCTCACCGACGATCAGCGCGCGATCCAGGAGATGGCGCAGGCCTTCGCGAGGGACGAACTGGCCCCCCACGCGGCGCGTTGGGATGAGGAGAGCCACTTCCCGGTCGATGTGCTGCGCCAGGCCGCGGCGCTCGGCTTCGCCGGGGTCTATGTGCAGGAGGATGTCGGCGGTTCGGGCCTGAGCCGGCTCGACGCCAGCCTGATCTTCGAGGCCCTGAGCTACGGCTGCGTGCCGACGGCCGCCTATCTGACCATCCACAACATGGCGTCGTGGATGATCGACCGCTTCGCCGGCGATGAGCTGCGCCACAAATACCTGCCGCGCCTGACCACCATGGAGCTGATCGCCAGCTACTGCCTGACCGAACCGGGCAGCGGCTCGGACGCCGCCGCCATGCGGACCACGGCCCGGCTGGACGGCGACCACTATGTGCTGAACGGGTCCAAGGCCTTCATCTCCGGGGCCGGGGTGTCGGACGTCTATGTGGTCATGGCCCGCAGCGGCGGCGACGGGGCCAAGGGCGTCTCGGCCTTTGTCGTCGAGAAGGGCTGGGACGGCCTGTCGTTCGGGGCCAACGAGAAGAAGATGGGCTGGAAGTCGCAGCCCACCGCCCAGGTCAATTTCGACAACGTCCGGGTGCCGGTGGAGAACCGCATCGGCGGCGAGGGCGAGGGCTTCCGCTTCGCGATGATGGGGCTGGACGGCGGGCGGCTGAACATCGCCAGCTGCTCGCTGGGCGGGGCCGGCTTCGCGCTCGATACGGCCAAGGCCTACATGGAGCAGAGGAACCAGTTCGGCCGGCCGCTGAAGGATTTCCAAGCCCTGCAGTTCAAGATCGCCGACATGGCCACCGAGCTGACGGCCTCGCAGCTGATGGTGCGCAGCGCCGCCTCGGCGCTGGACAAGCGCGACCCCCACGCCACCAAGCTCTGCGCCATGGCCAAACGCTTCGCCACCGACGCCTGCTTCACGGTGGCCAACGACGCGCTGCAACTCCATGGCGGCTACGGCTATCTGGCCGACTATCCGATGGAGCGCATCGTCCGTGACCTGCGGGTGCACCAGATCCTCGAGGGCACCAACGAGATCATGCGGGTGATCATCGGGCGGGAGCTGTTCCGGCAGTAGGCTTCGACCGGGCCTTTTGGCGCCAGCCGGCGAGCCGGCATCGACTGTTTCGACCTGAGAGACGTTCAGACCTCATGACCGACGAACCCGAAGTCCTCACCCGCATCGAAGGCGGCGTCGGCCGTGTCACCCTCAATCGGCCAAGAGCGCTGCACGCGCTGACCACCGATATGTGCCGGCTGATCACCGAGGCCCTGCTGGCCTGGCGGGACGACGAGGCCGTGCGCTGCGTGCTGATCGACCACAGCGGCGAGCGCGGCTTCTGCGCCGGCGGCGACATCCGCATGCTGGCCGAGAGCGGGGCGGGGGACGGACGTGAGGCGCGCGAGTTCTTCCACACAGAATACCGGCTGAACCACCTGCTGTTTGAGTACCCCAAGCCGGTCGTGGCGGTGATGGACGGGGTGACCATGGGCGGCGGGGTCGGGCTCTCCATGCCGGCCTCGGTGCGCATCGCCACCGAGCGGACCACCTTCGCGATGCCCGAGACCGGCATCGGCCTGTTCCCCGATGTCGGCGGCGGCTGGTTCCTGCCCAGGCTTCCCGGCAAGGCCGGACTGTGGCTGGCCCTGACCGGCGCGCGGATCAAGGGCGCCGACTGCCTGCGGCTCGGGATCGCCACCCACTATATGCCCAGCGAGCACGTCGAGGGCTTCAAGGCGGCGCTGGCCGAGCACCCGGACAGCATCCCCGGCGCCCTGGCCCATTTCGTGCGTGACGCCGGGCCGGCCCCGATCGAGCCGCACCTTGAAGACATCGACAGGTTCTTCGGTCGCCCCAGCGTCGAGGCCATCCTCGAGGACCTGGAGCAGGATCCCGGCGAGTGGGCGCGGTCGACCTCGGTGTCGCTGGGGACCAAGTCGCCGCAGACTCTCAAGGTCGCCTTCCGCCAGCTGGCGCACGGGGCGCAGCTGAGCGATTTCGCCGACAACATGGTGATGGAATACCGGATCGGCGCGCGCGTCGTTCAGCGGCCGGACTTCCTCGAAGGGGTTCGCGCCGTCATCGTCGACAAGGACAACACCCCCCGCTGGAACCCGGAGACCGTCGAGGCGGTCGGCGACGACCTGCTGGACGAGATCTTCGCGCCGCTGCCGGCCGATCAGGAATGGAGCCCCCTATGACCCGCATGGCCTTTATCGGCGTTGGCAACATGGGCGGCGGCATGGCCGCCAACCAGGTGAAGACGGGTCGCCAGGTCGCCGCCTTCGACCTGTCGGCGGCGGCCGTTGACAAGGCGGTGGCGCACGGCTGCTCGCCGGCGGCGTCGGTCGCCGAGGCGGTGAAGGACGCCGAGATCGTCATCACCATGCTGCCGGCCGGCCAGCATGTGCGGCAGGTCTATGAAGAGGACATCCTGCCGAACGCGCCGACCTCGGCCCTGCTGATCGACTGCTCGACCATCGACGTCGACAGCGCCCGCGCCGTGGGGGCGCTGGCCAGGGCGGCCGGTTTCCGGTTCGGCGACGCGCCGGTCAGCGGCGGCATCATGGCGGCGGACGCCGGGACGCTGGCCTTCATGGTCGGCTGCGACGAGGCCGACTACCCCGCCTATGAGGCGGCGCTGACGCCGATGGCGCGGGCGGTGTTCCATGCCGGCGAGCTGGGCTCGGGCCAGGCGGCGAAGATCTGCAACAACATGCTGCTTGGCGTCTCGATGCTGGGGGTCTGCGAGAGCTTTGCCCTGGCCGAGAAGCTGGGTCTCGATCCCACCAGGTTCTTCGATATCGCCTCGAAGTCGTCGGGCCAGTGCTGGAGCCTGACCACCTACTGTCCCTGGCCGGGGCCGGTGGAGACGGCGCCCTCCAATCGTGGCTACGAGGGCGGCTTCCTGACCGCCCTGATGCTGAAGGACCTGAAGCTGGCGCAGGAGGCCGCGGCCAGAGCCGGGGCGACGACGCCGATGGGCAACCAGGCCGAGGCGCTCTATGCCATGTTCGACGGGCTGGGTTTCGGCCAGAAGGACTTCTCGGCAGTGCTGCAGCTGATGCGCGGCAAGCTGGACGAACTGGCGTCCTGACGGCGGCCAGGGACAGTTGGAGGGCGGGATGAGCGATCGGGTCGTGGTGGTGACGGGCGGCTTCGGCGTGCTTGGACAGGCGGTCGGCGGGGCGGCGCTGGACGCGGGCCTCAAGGTGGCCGCGATCGACTTCGCCCCGGCCCCGTCGGCGACCGACGACGTGCTGGCGCTGGGCGGCGTCGACCTGACCGACCCTGCCCAGGCGGAGACGGCCATGGCGGCGGTCATAGAACGCTTCGGCCGGATCGACGCCCTGCTGAACATCGCCGGCGGATTCGTCTGGCAGACCACGCAGGACGGCGACCCGGCCCACTGGGAGCGGCTCTACCGTCTGAACGTCCTGACTGCGCTGCACGCCTCGCGCGCCACCCTGCCGCATCTGAAGGCCGGCGGGGCCGGGCGGATCGTCAATGTCGGGGCCAACGGCGCCGTCAAGGCCGCCGCGGGGATGGGCGCCTACGCCGCCTCCAAGGCTGGTGTCCACAGGCTGACCGAAGGCCTGGCCGAGGAGCTGAAAGGCAGCGGCGTCACCGTCAACGCGGTGCTGCCCTCGATCCTCGACACCCCCGCCAACCGGGCCGACATGCCGGACGCCGACTTCGGCGCCTGGGTCCAGCCGGCGGACCTCGCCGGCATCATGCTGTTTCTGGCCGGACCGGCGGCCGGGGCGATCACCGGGGCGCTGATCCCCGTCACCGGCGGCGTTTAGGCCCTAATTTTCCCGTCACTGTGTCTGGCGAACGCGCTCCGGCGCGCGGGCCTCTTTGACGCTTGACGCTGCATCCTATTAATATGATAAATACCTTATCACGCTGGAGCCAGACATCCGGCGGTACAAGGGGAGGTATCTATGGGACGAGCCGCCATCAGGCTGCTGGGGGGCTGCAGCGCGATGGCGCTGGCCATGGTTGCGGCAGCGCCGGCTTTCGCCCAGACCGAGGAGCCGGCCGCCGTCGACGAGGTGGTGATCACCGGTATTCGCGGCAGCCTGCGGGAAGGCCTGGCGGTCAAGCGCGAGGCGGACAAGGTGGTCGAGGCCATCTCCGCCGACGACATCGGCCAGATGCCCAACGTCACCATCGCCGAATCCATCGCCCGGCTGCCGGGGGTCAACGCCACGCGCGACCGGGGCAACGACAGCCAGGCGGTTGTCCGGGGCCTGGGGCCGCGGCTGGTGCTGGGCACCATCAATGGCCGCGAGGTGGCCACCTCCGAGCCGGACCGCAATGTCCGCTGGGAAATCTATCCGTCCGAAGTCGTCTCCGGCGTCCAGGTCTACAAGTCGCAGTCGGCCGACCTGATCGCCGGCGGGGTCGCGGCGACCATCAACATCTCTACCGTCAGCCCGCTGGACTATCGCGGCCCGGCCTTCGTGCTCAGCGCCGGACCGGTATATTACGACAAGGGCAAGGACCTGCCCGACTACGACCCCTGGGGCTACCGTCTCAGCGGCTCCCATGTCGGCACGATCGGCGACAGCTTCGGCTACGCCCTCGGCATCAGCGCCCAGAAGCAGAAGAACGGCTACGCCTCGCTGCAGGGCTGGGGCTACAACGACTCCACCATCCGGCCCGGCGACAACAGCGGCGACCTGAACGGCGACGGCCGGCTCGACGCCACGCCCTGGGGGGCCCAGACCGAGGTCAAGCGCCTCGACCAGGATCGCCTGGGGGTGATGGGCGCCATCGAATGGCGGCCGAGCAACGATTTCCGGCTGAAGGTCGATGCCCTCTATTCGGTGATCGACATCCAGGAAGGCCAGGACCAGACCTGGTTCGGCAACAACGGCGTCACCGGCAACTGGGGTAACGGCAGCTTCGGGGCCTACAATGGCGCGGGTTCGTCCTATGTTCTGGTCAACGACACCGTCGTCGCGGCGACCCTGAACAACGCCTTCACCTCGGTGACCAACGTCATTGCCCAGTACGACGAGAAGAAGACCCTCTTCGTGACCGGCGCCAACGCCGCCTGGACCCTGGGCGCCTGGGACCTGAAGTTCGACCTGTCCTATTCCAAGGCCGAGCGGGAGAACACCTGGCAGGCGGTGGTCAGCGAGGTCTATCCCAACACCCTGTCGTTCGACTTCCGCGGCAAGCCCTCGGTTTCGGTCAGCAGCAACACTGCCGACCCGACCATCCAGTTCGCCCCCGGCTATCGCCCCGGCATCCACGACGGACCCGAGAACCTCGAGGACGAGCTGGCCGCGTTGGCCTTCGACGGCTCGCGCGCCATCGACGGAAGCTTCCTGACCAGTGTCGATTTCGGCCTGCGCCTGTCGGACCGGACCAAGAACCACAGCCGCCTGAACTGGAACCAGCCGCCGCTCGGCGGCGGCGTGGCCCTGCCGGCCGACCTGCTCTACGCCTACGAGGTCGACGACCTGGACGTCCCGGCCCTGCTCGGCACCCGCAACTTCCGGGCCCTGGTGCAGGCGGCCTACGGCGGCTTCGACCGCTCGCTGGCCTTCGACAACCCGCTGCAGCGCTGGGAGGTCGAGGAGAGCAATCTGGAAGGCTATGTGAAGCTCGACTTCAAGGCCGACTGGGGCGTGCCGGTCAGCGGCAACGTCGGGGTCCGGGTCGTCCATGTCGAAACGACCAGCAAGGGCAACCAGCAGATCGGCGCGGTCGTCACCCCGGCCAGCGTCGACCACGACTATACCGAGGTGCTGCCCAGCGGCAGCCTCAACTTCGAGCTCAGCGAGGACAGCGTCCTGCGGCTGGGCCTGGCCCGCGTCATCGCCCGGCCGCCGCTGGACGAGATGCGCGTCAGCCGCAACCTGTCAGACCCCCTGGTGCCGCCGCTGACCGGCAGCGACGGAAATCCGCGGCTGGATCCGTTCAAGGCGACGCAGCTGGACGTCTCCTACGAGTGGTATTTCCACGAGGAGGCCCTGGCGGCGGTGTCGGCCTATTACAAGGACGTCGACAGCCACATCGGCTACCTGCAGCAGAACGTGCTGATCGACGGCAACAACTACCTGATCACCGGCCCGTTCAACGGCGAGGGCGGCACGATCAAGGGCGTCGAGCTGACCTTCCAGACCCCCTTCTTCTTCATCCCGGGGCTGCAGGATTTCGGCATCTATTCGAACTACGCCTACGTCGATTCCGACCTCAAGGAGTTCTCGCCGATCGGCAACCCGCTCGACGCCACCGGCCTGGCCGAGCACACGGCGACGGTCGACGTCTACTACAACAACGGCCCGTTCGAGGTGCGGCTGGGCTACAAATACCACAGCCCCTTCACGGTGATTTACGGCTGGAACGGCTCGGAACTGCAGACGCTGGAGGAGGAGACGACCTTCGATCTCTCCACCTCCTGGCAGGTCAACGAACGGATCGGGCTGCGGCTGCAGGTCAACAACCTGACCGATGAGGCGCTGCGGATCTACCGCGACAACGATCCCAATCGCCTTGGCCGCTATGACACCTACGGCCGACGCATCCTCTTCGACGTGACCTTCAAGTTCTGACGACGGCTGTCTTGCGCGACTGGCGGGCGGCCTCGGCTGTCCGCCGCCTTTTTCCGTGGAGTTCGAGATGAAGCGCCGTCTCTGCCTGCTGACCGCCCTGGCCATGCTGGCCCCGACTGACGGGTGGACACAGACGCCAGCAGCCAAGGGGCCGTGGTTCGGCGCCGACCTGTCGTTCGTCAACGAGATGGAGGACTGCGGGGCGGTGTTCCGCGAGAAGGGGGTCAAGAAGGACGCCTACGTGATCTTCAGGGAGCATGGCGCCAACCTGGTGCGCATCCGGCTGTGGAACGATCCCGACTGGACCCGCTACAGCACCCTCGCCGACGTGAAGAAGAGCATCCGCCGGGCCCGGGCGCTGGGGATGCAGGTGCTGCTCGACTTCCATTATTCCGACACCTGGGCGGACGGCGACAAGCAGATCGTCCCCAAGGCCTGGAAGACGCTGGACACGCCGGCCCAGGCGCAGGCCCTGCACAGGTTCACCTACGACACCCTGATGGCGCTGGAGGCCGACGGGCTGATGCCCGAGCTGGTCCAGGTCGGCAACGAGACCAATGGCGAGGTCCTCGGCGAGGCGGACTGGGGGAAACGTCCGATAAACTGGACGCGCAACGCGCTGCTGCTGAACGCCGGCGTGCGGGCGGTGCGCGAGGCGGGGGAAAAATCGGCGATCAAGCCGAAGGTGATGCTGCATATCGCCCAGCCGGAGAACGTCGAGCCCTGGTTCGAGGCCGCCGCCAAGGCCGGCCTGACCGACTTCGACCAGATCGGCGTCAGCTACTACGGAAAGTGGTCGAAGTACTCGATCAAGGGCCTGGGCGAGGTGCTTGGCCGGCTGACCGCCGCCTATCCGGGCAAGGACGTCATCCTGGTCGAGACCGCCTATCCCTGGACCCTGGGCTGGAAGGACGAGCTGGGCAATGTGCTGGGCGAGGACAGCCTGATCGCCGGCTATCCGGCTACCCCGGAAGGCCAGCAGCGCTACATGGCCGACGTCACCCGCACGGTCATGCAGAACGGCGGCGACGGGGTGGTCTACTGGGAGCCGGCCTGGGTCTCGACCAACTGCAAGACGCCTTGGGGGCGAGGCTCCAGTTGGGAGAACGCGACCTTCTTCGACTTCAACCGGCGCAACGAGCTGCTGCCGGCCATCGACTTCATGCGCCCGCCGGCAGGGCCTCGATAAGCGGGTCGTCGCCCGCGTCGGCCGTCAGCATCAGGTCCAGGGCTTCCTGGATCAGCGCCCGCATGGCGGTCTCCGCGGTGTCGGCGTCGCCGGCCAGGATCGCGTCGGACACCACCTTGTGGTCGTAGACGCTGGCCAGCCGAACGCCCTTGTAGAAGTTGGTTCGCCGGATCGAGAAGCGCAGGGCCGTCTCGATCAGCTCGCACAGCTGGGCGAAGAAGGGGTTGCCGCTGGCCCGCAGGATCGAGGCGTGGAAGGCGATGTCGGAGGTCAGCGGATCGTCGTCGCCCCGCTCGGCGGCGATCATCCGCTCGATGGCGACGTTGATCCGGGCCTTCTCGGCCGGTCCGGCTTCTTTCGCGGCCAGGGCGGCGGCGGCCGGCTCGACGCCGAGCCGGACCTGGGTGAATTCGATGAGCAGGCGCAGGGAGAATTTGCGCTCCAGGGTCCAGCGCAGGACGTCGGGGTCGAGCAGGTTCCAGGCCGATTCCGGCTGCACCCAGGTGCCCTGGCGCGGCCGGGCCTTCAGCAGGCCCTTGGCGGTCAGCATCTTGACCGCCTCGCGCACGACGCTGCGGCTGGCCTCGTACTGCAGGCACAGGTCGCCCTCCACCGGGAAGGGATTGGCGGCGTGGTAACGGCCGGTGACGATGGCGATGCCCAGGTCCTCGACGATACTGGTGGTCAGGTTCTGGCCGCCGCCGGCGGCGCGCATGGTCGTTTCGCCCTGGTGTTCGCCGGCCGTTGAGGCCTGACTCGTTGTGGATGGGACAGTGCGCATGAACCGCCCGCGCAGGCCAGAGCGTTGAAGGGTCATCGGCCGCTCTCTCGCCAGGCCTGGGCGAACCGCCGGGCCCGTTCGCCGACGACGTCCGCGCCATCGCCGGGCCTATAGAGCGAGGAGCCGATGCCGAAGCCGGCGGCCCCGACCGCGCGCCAGCCCGCCAGGGTGTCCGGATCGACGCCGCCGACCGCCAGCACGGGCGCGGAGGCCGGCAGCACGGCCTTCATCGCCTTGAGCGCCGCATGGCCGGCCACGTCCGCCGGGAACAGCTTCAGGGCGTCGGCCCCGGCCTTGAGGGCCGCGAAGGCCTCGGTCGGGGTGAAGACGCCGGGGGCGGAGATGAGGCCGGCCGCCTTGCTGGCGGCGATGACCGCCGGGTCGGTGTTGGGCGAGACGATCAGCTGGCCGCCGGCCCCGGCGACCGCCGCGACGTCATCGGTGGTCAGCACCGTGCCCGCCCCGACCAGCAGGCGATCCCCGAAGGCCTCGCCGATCAGCCGGATGCTCTCCAGCGGCCTGGGCGAGTTGAGCGGCACTTCCAGCGCCAGGAAGCCGGCGGCCTCGAGGGCGGCGGCGATGTCGACCGCCTCCTCGGGTTTGACGCCCCGCAGAATGGCGATCAGCGGCAGGGTCTCGAGAATCCGGGTCCAGGTCATGTCCTCGCCTCCCAGATGCGCCACAGGCCCCGGGCCGAGGCCTCGCCCCCGTCGATGATACGGGCCGCCGGCCGGCCGGCCAGGTCCAGCACCGTGCGGTAGAGCTCGCCGAGGCGCGGGGCCTGTGGCGCATCTGGGAGGCGAGGACATGACCTGGACCCGGATTCTCGAGACCCTGCCGCTGATCGCCATTC
>SDZP01000604.1 GCA_004144935.1 Caulobacteraceae bacterium
TCGGCCACCAGTGCAACACGCTGGTGATGGGGCCGGGCGGGTATCGCTTCGGCGACTATGCGAGACTGGGCGCGCCGCTGAGCCTGCTGGTGCTGCTGGTCGGGCCGCCGCTGATCCTGATGTTCTGGCCGCTGTAGGGGGGATCAGCCGAGCCTGCCCCTCTGTGCGCGGGCGGAAAGGATCGTCAAAACCAGCATCGCCAGGATGGGAACGGCCAGGGCGTTCGGGCCAAATCGCGCGAAGCTCGCCGCGCCCAGGATCGCGCCGGTCAGAAGCCCTGCCCAAAGCAGGAGGTAGGGGACCCAGCCGAAGCGATCGCCGCCCCAGAGCGAGGCCGTCAGCCGCTTGCCCAGCTTGACCAGTGTGCCGGTCATATAGGTCAGGCCGACCCTGACCTCGCCCCTGTCGGCGAAGACGGTGTTCTGGGCCCCCATGGCCAGGGCGAGCGGGACGGCGGCGAGAAGTCCGAGGCCCAGCCCGTGCATCACGGCGGACAGGGCGAGCAGGCCGGTGACGAAGCCCAGGATCGCGGGTTCCTTCAGGGCCTTTGCGAGACGACCGACGCTGGCGCCCAGAACCACGCCGGTCACGAAAGCGAGGATCAGGCCGCCGGCCATGGCCGCGGTGGCGCTGCCGTCGGACAGGCCGATGCCCAGCCTTGTCGAGTTGCCGCTCATGAACGAGACGAAGAATCCGCCGGTCATGAGGAAGCCAACGACATCCACGAAGCCCGCCACCGCGGAGAAACAGGCCGCGAATATCCGGGATCTCAAGTCGAGCTCGATCATGACGCTCCTCGGCGCTAGGCGGGACCCAGTGCGAAACGCCGAGGGTCCGGGGCAGCCTTGGCCCAGCCTAGCCAGTATCCGCCGCCCGCCATAGGCGGTCGCGCGGCGCGCCCCGGTCAGCAACTCGGCCGCCCCCACGCCCATGTCCGAAAACCGCGAGCGTTCATGGGCGCTCCGGCCTATCTTCCGCCCATGGAAAACGCCGACGCCCTGGATCAGGAGGCCTGCTACCGCGCCGTGCTGACGCGCGATGCGCGGTTTGACGGGCGGTTCTTCGGCTGTGTGAAGACGACCGGCATCTACTGCCGCCCGGTCTGTCCGGCGCGGACGCCGAAGCGGGAGAATATGATCTTCGTGGTCTCGGCGGCGGCGGCGGAGGAAGCGGGCTTCCGGGCCTGTCTGCGCTGTCGGCCGGAGACCGCGCCGGACATGGGCGCCTGGCGCGGGACATCGAACACCGTCAGCCGGGCCCTGGCCCTGATCGAGGCGGGCGCGCTGGACGAAGGTGATGTCGATGCGCTGGCCGGACGGCTGGGGGTGGGCGAGCGGCACCTGCGTCGCCTGTTCCGCCAGCATCTGGGCGCTGCGCCGGTCAGTGTGGCGCAGACGCGCCGGGTGCTGTTGGCCAAGGCGCTGATCCACCAGACCGACCTTTCGAT
>SDZP01000605.1 GCA_004144935.1 Caulobacteraceae bacterium
GATCAGGCAGGATCAGGATGCGAAGGGGCGCACGGCGAACCGTGCGCCTCTTTCTTTTCGAGGTCAGGCGTCGAGCCGCTCCGCGCGCAAGGCCGAGCGTCGCACCTTGCCCGCATCGTCACGAAGCCGGTCAGCAGTCGCCTCGAAACTGCGCGGCTGTTTGTAGCGGGAGATGCGCTCGGCGAGGAAGGCCGTCAGGGCCGCCTGATCCAGCAACCCGTCCGCCGTCTCGACGATGGCGTGCACCCGCTGGCCCAGATCGGTGTCGGGCAGGCCGATGACCACGCTGCACTGGACGCCCGGGAAGGCGTCGATGGCCGCCTCAACCTCCGCCGGATAGACGTTGGCGCCGCCGCTCACGATCATGTCCACGCGCCGGTCGGCGAGGAACAGATAGCCGTCCGCGTCCAGCCGCCCGAGATCGCCCAGGGTCTCGAACTCGCCGACAGCCTTCGGTTCGGCGCCGAGGTAGCGGTAGGTGGTCCCCTGTCCCCGCAGCGGCCGGAAGAATATCTCGCCGACCTCATCCACGTCGCAGGGCGAGCCGTCGGGTCGAAGCACCTGCATCTCGTAGCCGGGCAGGACGCGGCCGACCGAGCCGGGCTTGTCCAGCCACTGTCGGCCATTGATGCCCGTGCCGCCCATGGCCTCGGTGCCGGTGTAAATCTCCCACACGGTCTCGGCCCCGACCCAGTCGATCCAGGCCTGTTTCAGCCAAGGCGGACAGGGGGCGGCGATGTGCATGACGGCGTCCAGCGAGCCGATGTCGTATCGCGACTTCACCGCGTCCGGCAGGGCCCAGATGCGGTGCATCATCGTCGGCACCTGGAACAGCCAACGGACGCGATGACGTTCGATCAGGCGCAGCGCCTCCTCGGCGTCGAAGCGCGGCATCAGGACGACGTGCAGGCCCCAGCCCAGGGCGAAGCAGGTCATGCCGAACGGGGCGGCGTGATACAGCGGGCCGGGGTTCATCAGCACATCGCCTTCGGGCAGCATGCCCAGCAGCGGCTTGTCCGGATCGGCGACGCCGGGCGACATGTCGACGATGACCTTGGGCCGACCCGTGCTGCCGCCCGAGGCGATGGCTTTCAAATGGGGCGCGATCTTCTCCGGCAGGGGGCTGTCGTCCTCGGCCGCGTCGAACGTCCCGGCCTCGGCGAAGACCGGCCACTCACCCGCCCTGGACGCGTCATTGATGACCACCAGCCGCGGCTTCAGCAGACCGAGAATGCCTTCGAGCTCCGCGGCCGGCAGCTTGTGCGACAGCGGGGCCGGCGTGGCGCCCAGCGCCCAGATCGCAAAGGCCAGCTCGAGGAAGGCCGGGGTGTTGGGCAGGGCGATGGCGACGAAGTCCCCGGCCTGCACGCCCAGTCTCGCCAGCGTGCGGGCGCGCCGGTTGACCCGCGACGCCAGCTCGGCCCGGGTCAGGGTCTGCCCCTCG
>SDZP01000606.1 GCA_004144935.1 Caulobacteraceae bacterium
GCCAACATCATGGAAGGCAACAGCGGAGCCAACACCCTCTCCGGCGGGGACGGCAACGACACCCTCTACGGCCTTGACGGCGCCGCTGATATCCCCCGCGCCGCCAAGCTCCAGCGCCTCGATGTTGGCGCCCAGCACCCAGCCGTCGAGTTCGGTGCGCACGACATCGTAGCCTTCGCCTGCGGCCTCGATGGTCTGGTCGCCGAGATTGTCGACGATATAGATGTCGTTATCGGTCCCACCGCTCATCACGTCGGCGCCGAGGCCGCCGTCAAGGTAGTCGTTGCCGGCCCCACCGGTAAGGGTATCGAAGCCATCGCCGCCTTCGAAGCGATCGTTGCCCAGGCCGCCGACAAGCTGGTCCGCGCCCAGGCCGCCGAACAGCTTGTCGCTGCCGTCGCCGCCATCCAGCTGGTCGTCGCCGGCCTCGCCGTAGAGCAGGTCGCCGCCACCGCCGCCGATCAGGTCGTCCGCCCCGTCGCCGCCGTAGAGCCTGTCGGAGAGGTCGCCGCCGTCGAGGATGTCGTCGCCGGCCAGGCCGCGCAGCACATCATTGCCGCCCTGGCCGTTGAGGGTATCGGCCAGCACGCTGCCCCTGGCATCGTCGTCCGCGCCCGTGCCGACGAAGGCCACCTGATTGGCGCGGCCGTAGAGGACGAAGGTGGATCCAGACTGGATGCCGTTCGGACTGGCGGCGGGAGATGAAAGCGGCCGCGAGGTGGCCTTCGCAGGCGATATCAACGGCGATGGGCGCGGCGACCTGATCATCGGAGCCCCGCAGGCCGATCCCTCCGGCGCCGCTTCAGGCGCCAGCTATGTGGTCTTCGGGACCGACGAGGCGATGGGCGCCGACCTTGATCTGGCGTCCCTCGACGGAACGAACGGGTTCCGCATTCTTGGAGCGGCCTCCGGCGATGCGACCGGCTACTCCGTCGCCTCGGCGGGAGATGTCAACGGCGACGGCATCGGCGATCTTATCATCGGCGCCTACGGGTCCGATACCAACGGCGACAACACCGGGACCACATACGTGGTCTATGGCAAGTCCGCAGCGTTTGGGGCCGACTTCAGTCTGGCGGACCTGGATGGCGGCAACGGCTTTCGAATCCAGGGTGTCGCCCCCGGGGACGGGATCGGTTTCTCGGTCGCCGCCACGGGCGACATCAACGGTGACGGCATCGGCGACCTGCTGATCGGAGCCCCTGCCGCCGACCCGAACGGCGACGGTTCCGGCGCCGGCTATGTGGTGTTCGGCCGCTCTGGCGGCTTCAGCGCCGACATCGACCTTGCCGGTCTCGACGGGACGAACGGCTTCGCGATCAACGGCCTAAACGTCGCCGCGCGGACCGGCTGGTCGATCGCCGCGGCGGGCGACATCAACGGTGATGGCCGGAGCGATCTCGTCATCGGCGCCTGGAGCGCGGACGCCGTCTATGTGGT
>SDZP01000186.1 GCA_004144935.1 Caulobacteraceae bacterium
CCGCCCGTGGCGCTCCAGCAATCGCCGCAGCACCTCCGCCGGCGAGCCACCCTCCGCCACCGCCGCCCGAACCGCGACCAGCGACGCCTGGGTGATGGTCTCGTGATAGCCGGCGGTATCGGTATTCTCCCCGCCGACGCTCTCGTTGTACGCCCGGATCAGGCCCGGCATGTCGCGCTCGGCGACCAGGTCCGGCCGGCGCATTACGATCCAGACGGCGGCGGCGAAATGGGCGGCGTGGGTCCAGCGGTCCTTGGGCAGGGTGCTGGCGATCATGCCGTCGGCGACGGCGGACAGATCGGTATCGGTGGTGAAGATCATGGCGGGCTCCTGAGGGAAGTGGCGGAGCCTGAAGACGAAGGACCCCGCCGGTAGGGCGGGGTTGCGTCAAGGCGGGTCGGGCCGGCGAGTGCGCCGGGTGTCAGCTCCCCAACCGGCCGGCCGCAACCGCCGCCAGTCTGTGCGACTGGCGTTGCTGCAGAGCGGACCGGGTGGGCGAAACGACCATGCCGGCCAGATAGCGGCGATCTTCCAGACCGTCAAACCGGAGCGTCATTTGACAGTTTTATTTTTCTATTGTTACCTGACGCCATGACCGCGCCCATGGCCCTGCTGGACGACGCCGACCGCGTGAGGGCCGCCCTCTCGCCGATCCGCCGCCGGATGCTGACCGAACTGCAGGCGCCGGGCTCGGCGGCCAGTCTCGCGGCGGCGCTGGACATGCCGCGCCAGAAGGTCGGCTACCACCTGAAGGCGCTGGAGGACGCCGGCCTCGTCCAGCTGGTCGAGCAGCGGCGCAAACGCGGCTTCACCGAGCGGCTGTTCACCGCCAGCGCCGACGCCTACGTCGTCGACCCGGACCTCTTGGCGGGCCCGGCGCCGGAGGCCCTCAGCCAGGACCGCTACGCCGCCGACCACCTGATCCGGGCCGCTGCCGAGACGGTGCGCGATGTCGGCCGCATGCGGCAGGCTGCCGACGCCGAGGGCCGCCGCCTGCTGACCTTCACGATCGACGCCGAGGTCGCCTTCGCCGCCCCCGGCGATATCGAGCGGTTCGCACACCGGCTGACCGAGGCCGTCGCGGCGCTGGTCAAGGATTTCGACACCCCTGGCGGCCGACCCTACCGGCTGATCGCCGCCACCCATCCCGCCAAGGGTTCCAAAGCAAGGACGACCGCATGACCGCCAACGACGCCGGGGACCGCGTCCTCATCGACCTGACCATCGCCGCCCCGGTCGAGACCGTCTGGGCGGCCCTGCGTGATCCGGCCCAGGTGGCCCGCTGGTTCGGCTGGGAGTCCGACAGCCTCGCGGCCGAGGTCGATTTCATCTTCGTGGAGCACGCCACCGCCGATGAGGCCGCGGGCGTCATCGCCTTCAACGGCACGAGCGACCGCTTCGAACTGACCGCCGACGGGGCGGGCAGCCGCCTGCGCGTGGTCCGCGCCGCCCCGGCCGACGGCGCGGCCTGGACCGATGTCTACGAGGACATGACCGAGGGCTGGATCATGTTCGTCCAGCAGCTGAAGTTCGCCCTGGAAAAGGAAGGCCTCGCCCCCCGTCGCACCCTGTGGCTGTCGCTGCCCAAGGGCGATCGCAACGGGATGCGTCCCCTGGCGGCGCTCGGCCTCGCCGACCTCACCGGCGGCAGGATCGGCGACGCGGTCCGCCGCACCCTGCCGACCGGCGACACCGTCAGCGGCAACCTCTGGCACGTTTCGAAATACCAGGTCTCGGTCACCGTCGACGCCTGGGCCGGCCTGCTCAACGTGCACGACGCCGGCAACTGGACCGGCGGCGGCGGCCACGGCCCCGGCATGGTGATGATCACCGCCTACGGGCTGGACGAGGCGGCGTTCGCGGACCTGGAGGGCCGGTGGAAGGCCTGGTGGGCGCAGACCTACCCGGCCTGATCTCCTCCCCCCGATCATCCTGAAGAAAATCAGTATCCACCCGCTCCACCCGCGCGCGGGCCCGTGGGTCCTGACTTTCGTCAGGACACTCGGATGTCGGGGAGTCTTGCGCGTCCCCGCTCTGCCGCTAAACGGGGGCCCATGACCGACGCCCGCTACGACTTCGCCTCCGACAACGTCGCCGGGGCCATGCCCGAGGTGATGGAGGCGTTCATCGCCGCCAACATCGGCACGGCCTCAGGCTATGGGACGGACCATGTCTCGGCCCGCGCCGCCGACCTGATCCGCGCCGCTCTGGACGCCGATGCCGACATCCGCTTCACCGCCTCGGGCACGGCGGCCAATGCGGTGGCGCTGGCCGCCCTGGCCCAGCCGCACGAGGCGGTGCTGGCCCATAAGCATGCCCATGTCTGCACCGATGAGACCGGCGCCCCGGGTTTCTTCGGCTCCGGCGTCGGCCTGATCCCCCTGCCCGGCCCCTCCGGCAAGATCGACTTGCCTGCCCTCACAGAGGCCCTCGCCCAGCCTGACGTCAGCTATCGCCAGCCGGCGGCGGCCCTGTCCCTCACCCAGGCCACCGAGTACGGCACGGTCTATTCGCAAGGCCAGCTGCAGGCGCTGATCCGGCCGGTGAAGGATCTTGGCTACGGCGTCCACCTCGACGGCGCGCGCCTGGCCAACGCCGTGGCGGCGGGCTTCGACCTGAAGTCCGTGGCGAGCCTGGGCGTCGACATCCTGGTCATGGGCGGCACCAAGGCCGGCTCGACACCGACGGAAGCCATGGTCCTGCTCAACAAGGCCCTGGCCCGGCGGTTCGACGCCCGGCTCAAGCACGCCGGCCAGCTGGTCTCCAAGGGCCGCTATCTGGCCGCCCCCTGGATCGGCCTGCTGGAGACCGGCGCCTGGTCCCGTCGCGCCGCCCACGCCAACGCCATGGCCCGGCGGCTGGCCGCGTTGATGCCCTTCCCGCTGCGCCATCCGGTGGAGGCCAACGGCCTTTTTGTCGAGATGGACGAGCCGGCGTTGGACCGGCTGAAGGGCCAGGGCTGGTTCGTCTATCGCTTCCTGGATGGAACAGTTCGTTTCATGTGCAGTTGGGCCACCACGCCGGACATGGTCGACGAACTGGGCGAGGCCCTGAAGGCCATAACCTGAAACGGGAAGTGAGGGCGCGGCGCCCTTTCGTCCGGGCCCGGCAAGGAGCATATGAGCGCCATGTCGAAAGTCCCCTCCAGCCGACCCGTCGGCCTCGGTATCAAGCGCGGTCTTCAGCACCACTGCCCCAACTGCGGCGAGGGCGAACTGTTCGGTCGCTATCTGAAGGTCCAGCCCGAGTGCGAGGCCTGCGGCCATGACCTGTCGCAGTACCGCGCCGACGACGGCCCGGCCTATCTGACGATCCTGCTGGTCGGCCACCTGCTGGTCGCCCCGGCCTTCTTCTTCCCCTTCATGTGGGAAACCTCGCCCTGGATCACTGTACCGGCGGCCCTGCTGGTCCTGACCACCGTGGTCCTGCTGCTGCTGCCACGTATCAAGGGCGGCTTCATCGGCCTGCTCTGGGCCAACCGGGTGACCAAGGACCAGGCGGCCTAAGCCTGCCGCCTGGCGGTGAGCAGGTCGTCGGTGACCGCCATGTTGGCGATCAGCTCGCCCGGCCGGCTGTCCTCCTCCAGCGCCTCGACGAACATCGCCCGCGCCTCAGGGTCGTCGTAGACCATCTTGGCCTCGAAGGCCTTGCGCCAGGTCGCCTCGTCCGGCCACTCGGCATAGCCGATGAAGCGGCCGTCCTCGGCGCGGTGCAGCCGCGAGCCGAACGAGCCGTACAGGCGGGTGATCGCCTCGGTGCCGCGACGCCACGCCTCCCGGAAACGCTCCTCATGGCCCGGCTTCACCCGCCAGGCGTAGACGGCGACATAGATAGGCCTGCTCTCCATTTGCGGAACCTGGACGGCCCCGCAGGAATTGAACGTCGGAGACTTCACGCTGTTCAAGGAATTCCCATCATGCTCGGCACTATCCTGATCATCGTCCTGATCCTGGCCCTCATCGGCTCGCTGCCGACCTGGGGTCACTCCAAGAGCTGGGGTTACTTCCCCAGCGGCGGCCTTGGCCTGGTTCTGGTGATCGTCATCATCCTGCTGCTGATGGGCAGGCTCTAGGCCTTTCGGGGGCTTGCAGGCCGCGGATGCAAGCTCCCCGTTCCCTTCGCCGGGGAACATCGCTATAGCTAATCTCAAGACCCGCCCGGCCGAAAGGCCGGGCGCCGCTGTTTCTGGAGCATGCCCATGGCCGAACCCATCCTGATGCCGAAGGCCACCGCCGTCTGGCTGGTGGACAACACCTCCCTGACCTTCGAACAGGTCGCCGACTTCTGCGGGCTGCACCCGCTGGAAGTGCGCGGCATCGCCGACGGCGAAGTCGCCCGCGATATCCGCGGCGCCGACCCGATCACCAACGGCCAGCTGAACCGCGAGGAACTGGACAAGGCCAGCGCCGATCCCAAGTACCGCATGCAGGTGCAGAAGAGCCGCCACGCCGAACTGCTGAAGCCGCAGAAGAAGGCCCCGCGCTACACGCCGGTTTCGCGCCGCCAGGACCGTCCGGACGCCATCGCCTGGTTCGTGCGCAACCACCCGGAAGTCACCGACGCCCAGATCTCCAAGCTGCTCGGCACCACCAAGTCGACCATCGAGGCGGTCCGCGACCGCAGCCACTGGAACAGCGCCAACCTCAAGCCCGTCGACCCGGTGACCCTCGGCCTTGTCGGCCAGATCGAGCTGGACGCCGTGGTCCGCAAGGCCGCCGACAAGAAGGCCAAGGATGATCTCAAGAAGGGCATCGTCAGCGACGGCCCGTCGCTGAGCCCGGCCGGTCAGGCCGAGGAAGTCGCCCCCGAGATGGTCGAGGACGAGGATGAGCGCGGCGGCCGCGTCGACCTGAAGAACGTCTTCGCCAACACCGGCCCGGCCGTGGACTATGACGACGAAGACGAGGATTGATCCTTAGGCCCTCGCCGTCGCGCTAAAGAAAACCCCTCCACCGACAGCCGGTGGAGGGGTTTTCCGTATCCTAGTGAGTTCGAGCCTTCAGGCCTTCGATCTCTTCCTTGAGGCGTAGCTTCTGCCTTTTGAGCTCCGCGATCCTGATGTCGTCGGACGCCGGGTGCGTCAGTTCCTGCTCGATGGTTCGGTCCAGTTTCCTGTGCCGGTTGTCGAGCTCCCGCAGACGGGCTTCCAAGGCCATGGTATTTCGCCTCCTTGGCTATTTATGCACACTCAAGTGAACACCCGAGATGACGGGGAGTCTGTTCACATAACCGGGAGGCTGGACCATCGGTATGGCGCAAAATGGGCGGCTGATCGTCGGAATCTCCGGCGCCAGCGGGGCTTTGCTGGGAATCCGGGCCCTCGATGCCTGTCGTGATCTGGGGGTGGAAAGTCACCTCGTCCTGTCCAGATCGGCGGCCCTGACCGTCAGTCAGGAGACGGATCTGACCGTCGCCGATGTCGCGGCCCGCGCCGACGTGGTCCACAAGGTCGGCGATGTCGGCGCCTCGATCGCCTCGGGCAGCTTCCGAACCCTCGGCATGATCATCGCCCCCTGCTCGGTGCGGACCATGGGCGAGATCACCACCGGCGTGACCTCCACCCTTCTGACCCGCGCTGCCGACGTGGTGCTCAAGGAACGCCGCCGCCTTGTGCTGATGGTGCGCGAGACACCGCTGCACCTGGGACACCTGCGCACCATGACGGCGCTGGCCGAGATGGGCGCGATCATCGCCCCGCCGATGCCGGCCTTCTACGCCCGCCCCGCCTCCATCGCCGAGATGATCGACCAGTCGGTGGGCCGGGCGCTGGACGCCTTCGGGCTGGACTGGGCGCCGGTGAAGCGCTGGGGCGAGGACCTGGGGTCGATCCGGAGCGAGCCGTGAGCGGATTCTGGGACTGGGCCCTGGCCGCCTACGACCGGCCCGGCGTCGCCGAGGCCTGCCTCAGCCTGCAGGACGACCACGGCCAACAGACCGCCTACCTCCTCTGGGCGGCCTGGGCCTCGCCGGCCGAGCGGCCGCTGGCCGACGGCGCCGAACTGGCCCGTCATTGGGAGGCGGCGATCCTCGGCCCCGTGCGCCAGTCTCGGCGGGCCTTGAAGGCCCCGCTCGGCCCTGTCGACGACACGGCCCGGCTGGCGATTCGCGAGACGGTGAAGGCGGTCGAACTCGACCTCGAACGGTTGCTGATGACTTCGCTCGAAGGGCTGTCGCAGGCGACCCCGGGGCAGGCCCTGCCCGCCCTGATCCGCGCCGGCGAGGCCTGGGGCGATCCGCCGCCTGCCGAAGCGCTTGAGCGGCTCGCAAGGGCGCTGGCCTGATCGAATCCGTCTGCTAGTGTCGGGCGTTCGAGATTTGCGTTTGGGGACGGTTGATGGCCGACAACGACGGGGAAATGATCCCCATGCCCAACGTGGAAATTCGCGCCCAGCTGTTGGAGCTGCGCCAAAGACACCAGGACCTGAACGCCGCCGTCGAGGCCCTCGGCCTGATGCCGACCCCCGACCAGCTGCAGATCGCCCGGCTGAAGAAGCAAAAGCTCGTGCTGCGCGACCAGATCACCAAGCTGGAAAACATGCTGACGCCGGATCTGCTGGCCTGAGCTGCGATGAGACGGCGGTCTCTCCATCAGATCATCTTCGTCGCAGCTCTGATCGTCCCTGTGGTGATTGGCGGCCTGTTCAGCGCCTGGCGCGAGACGCCGGCCTGGATCGTGCTGTCGCTGATGTTCACAGGGTTCGTCGTCGCCAATATCCCGCGATGGATTCGCGCCGACCTGACCAATGCCGGCCGCCGGCTGGACAAGCAGGACTTTGCCGATGCGCGCCGGCTGGCCCTACGGTTCCGTGCTCGCATGCGCCGACACCCCTGGCTCGGCCCCATCGCCGGTGTCGAGCTTGCGCGCGCCTCGCCGCCAGTCGACATC
>SDZP01000187.1 GCA_004144935.1 Caulobacteraceae bacterium
GGCCCGCGAGATCCATCAGCGCCGGCCCGACCTGCCGGTCCTGCTGACCAGCGGCTTCGCCGAGGCCAACCGTCGGGCGGCGGAGGACGCCGGCGTTCAGGTGCTGCCCAAGCCCTACCGTCTGGAAGACCTGGCGAGCGCCATCCGCGAAACGATGGGAAACGCCTAGCTGGCGGCGGCCGCCACGGCGTGCGCCGTCGACCAGGCCGAGCTGCCCAGCACCGCCGCGAAAACGACCAGGGCCCCGGCCCCGACGCGGCGGACGAGGCCGCCGGCTAGCTTGCCGCCGCTTCCCACCCGCAGGGCCGAACCGAGCGCGATCCAGCTGCCCCCGACCAGAACGATGAGGCCGCACAGCCCCGCGAGGTAGGGCAGGCCCTGGGGAATCCGCCGGTCGGCCAGGTGCGGCAGGATGAGGAAGGCGAAGATCACCGCCTTGGGATTGAGCAGGGTGGTGGTGAACACGCGACGGAAGGGCACCGGCGCGCTGCTGATCAGGGCGCTGGAGCCCTCCCGCCATAGCTTGATGGCGAGGTAGACCAGGTAGAGGGCGCAGAGGCCCTTCAAAATCACCGCCACCATGATGTTGCCCCGCACCAGGGGACCCAGGATCAGCGACAGGATCAGGATCGAGATCATGTAGCCGCCCAGCTCGGCCCCCAGCAGGCGCAGGGATGGCCGCAGGCCCGCCTGGGCGCCGGACATGGCCAGCAGGGTGTTGGTCGGCCCGGGGGTCGCCAGGAGGGTCAGGGCGGCCAGGATGAAGGCGATGGGATCAATCACGGCTTCAGACCCGCCCGAAGATCACCGAAGTGTTGATGCCGCCGAAGGCGAAATTGTTCGAGGCGAAGAAATCCCCCGAGATATTTCGCCCCTCGCCGTCGATGTAGTCGAGCGGCGCGCAGCGCGGATCGGCTTCCTTGAAGTTGGCGATGGGAGCGGCCCAGCCGCCGCGCAGCATCTCGATCCCCAGCCAGGCCTCGATGGCCCCGCAGGCGCCCAGGGTATGGCCGAAGTGGCCCTTGAGGGTATGGAACGGGACCTTGTCGCCATAGACCTCCAGGGTGGCCTTGGCCTCGGAGGTGTCGCCGGCCACCGTGGCGGTGCCGTGGCCGTTTATGAAAGCGAGGTCGGACGGCGCGATACCGCCGTCGCGCAGGGCTTCCCGCATCACCACGGCCTGGACGTCGCCGTCGGGGTGGCTGATGTGGGCGCCGTCGGCATTGGTGGCGAAGCCCTTGATCTCGGCCAGCGGCGTCGCGCCGCGCGCCAGGGCGTGCTCCAGCTCTTCCAGCACCAGGAAGGCCGCGCCCTCGCCGGTGACCAGGCCGTCGCGGGACACGTCGAACGGCCGGCTGGCGGTGTGGTCATTGATCTTGCTGGTGGCGTACAGACGGTCGAAGACCATGGCCATGGTCGGGCACAGTTCCTCGGCCCCGCCGGCCAGCATGACGTCGGCCTTGCCGGCCTGGATCGCCTCGACGCTGTAGCCGATCCCCTGCGAGCCGGAGACACAGGCGCTGGAGGTGGTGATGATCCGGCCCTTGATGCCGAAATAAACGCTGACGTTGACCGGCGCGGTATGGCTCATCATGCGGATGTAGCTGGTGGCGTTCAGCTTGCCGGCCTTGCCGGTGACCATGAAGTTGCTGAAGTCGACGGTCGGCTCGGTCGAGCCATAGCTGCTGCCGGCGGCCACCCCGACGCGTCCCGAGGCCAGGACCGGATCGTCCTTCAGGCCCGCCATCTGCAGGGCCCGGTCGGCGGCGTCGACGGCCATGACCGAGACCCGGCCCATCGACCGCATGGCCTGGCGGGGGAAGTGGCCCTCATGGGTGAACCAGTCGACACCGCCGGCCACCTTGATGCCCATGTCGGTGAGCCGTTCCCACTCGGGCATGTAGCGGATGCCGGTCTGGCCCGCGCGCATGCCCGCCTCGATCTGCGACCACTGCTGGCCCATCGAGGTGATGCCCGCCATTCCGGTCACCACAACGCGACGCATCACACCAATCCCCCGTTTACCCCGATCACCTGCCGGGTGATGTAACCCGCATTGGGTGAAAAGAGAAACGCGATCAATTCGCTAACCTCTTCGACCTGGCCGATCCTGCCCATCGGAATGGCCTGGATGACCTCGGGGCGCACCTCGCCGATCATGCCGGTGTCGATCAGGCCGGGGGCGACGGCGTTGACGCAGATCTTGCGGCTGGCCAGCTCGACCGCCAGCGCCTTGCAGGCCCCGATGATGCCCGCCTTGGCGGCGCTGTAGTTGACCTGCCCGCGGTTGCCCATGACGCCGGAGACGCTCGACAGCGCGATAATCCGGCCCCCGTCGCGGCGGCGGATCATCGGCATGGTGAGCGGGTGGACCACATTGTAGAAACCGTCGAGGTTGGTGCGCAGCACCGCGTCCCAGTCGTCGCCGCTGATAGCCGGGAAGGCGTTGTCGCGGGTGATGCCGGCGCTCAGCAGGATGCCCCACCACGCGCCCTTCTCCTCCAGCCGCGCGCTCAGGGCGGCGGTGACGGCGGCCCGGTCGGATACGTCGAAACTGATCAGCTCGGCCTCGCCGCCGCCGGCCCGGATCTGGTCGGCCGTGGCCTCCGCCCCCGCCCGGTCGCCGCCGTAGTGGACCGTGACCGGATGGCCCGCCGCGCCGATGCGGATGGCGCTGGCCTGGCCGATCCCCTTGCTGGCCCCGGTCACCAGCACCGGACGTTTGGCGTTCAGCTCGCGGCTCACAACTTGGTCCCTTCCAGGTAGGCGGAGATGTCTTCGGGCTGGAAGACGTTGACGGTGGCGTTGGCGACCTCGGCGCCGTCGGCGTCCAGCACCCGGCATTGATAGCTGGAGGTCTCGCCATCCAGCAGGCAGGTCGATTCCAGGGTCAGGGTCTCGCCCGGCTGCAGCCAGCTGCGCGCCGCCGCGAACCTGCGGCATCCCAGCAAGAAGCCCAGTTCGGGGCCTTGGCCGCGTCGGAACCGGCGCAGACCGTCGGTGGCGCAGATGCCCTGGGCCATCATCTCGAAGGCGGCGTATGTGGGTACGCCCCGGCCCTCGACCAGGAACAGGCTGTCGGCCGGAATCCGGTAGTCGGCCCGGGTCACGTCGCCGGTCTCGCCGACGATCCGGTCGATGAGCAGCATCGGGGCGCGGTGCGGCACCAGGCGGTTGATATCGGGATAGACGGTCATGACTGGCTGAGGATGACGGCGGCGTTGTTGCCGCCGAAGGCGTAGGAGGCGGAAAGGGCGTGACGAAGGCCGGAGGCGCGGTCGCCGGGCGCCGCCAGCCTGACCGGGGCCAGCTCGGGATCGGCCTCGCCGTCCCAGATGTGCGGCGGCAGGGCTCCGCCGTGCTCGAAGGCCAGCAGGCAGAAGCTCGCCTGCACCGCCCCGGCCGCGCCCAGGGTGTGGCCGGTCAGCGGCTTGGTCGAGCTGACCGGGGTGTGCACGCCGAACACCCGGTTGATGACGCCCGCCTCCATGCGATCGTTCAGCTCGGTGCCGGTGCCATGCAGATGGACATACCCGATATCGGAAGAGTCCAGCCCGGCCATGGCCAGGGCCTTGCGGGCCGCCGCCTCGCCGCCGGCCCCGGTCGGATCGGGGGCGCTGATGTGATGGGCGTCGCTGGTTTCGCCCCAGCCGGCGACCCGCACGGCCGCCTCGTCGACGGTCAGCAGGAACAGGCCCGCGCCCTCGCCGATGTTGATGCCCTTGCGGTTGAGGCTGAAGGGGTTGGTCAGTTCGGGGCTCAGCGCCTCCAGGGCGCCGAAGCCGTTGAGGGTCAGGTCGCAGAGGGTGTCGAGCCCGCCACACAGCACCGCGTCGCAGAGGTCGGCCGCGATCAGACGCGCCCCGGCGGCGATGGCCTTGGCGCCGGAGGTGCAGGCGGTGGAGACGGCGTAGGCCGGGCCGGTCGCCCCCGTCAGCGCCTGGGCGGCGGCGACCGGGTCGTTCAGTTCCTGGACGTCGAAGTGATAGCCCTCGGGCCAGGCCTGGCCGGCGAGATGGCCGCGCAGGGCGTGCAGGCTCTCATCGACGCCGGAGGTGCTGGTGCCCAGCACCACCCCGACGCGCGCGGCGCCGTACCTGTCGATGGCGGCGGCGACGGCGGGGCCGATGTCCTTCAGGACGTGGCCGAGCATGCGATTGGTGCGGCTGCGGATCGGCTGCTGGCCAAGGTCCGTGCTCGGCAGCTCGAAGGGCAGGGCCCCGACCGGAACATCGCGACCGTCGGCCAGACGCCAGCGGCCGGCCACGGTCGGCGGGGCGGCGCTGAACAGGTTGGCGGCGACCTCTGCCCGGTTGGCGCCAAGCGCGCAGGCCACGGCATGGCTGTGGACGTAGGCCCGGCGCGCGGGGCTCGTCGCGCTCACGCGCCCGCCTCGCGGCTGATGATGGTGAGGCTGTAGCCGAAGTCGTGGTTGGTCAGGGTGCGCCGGCTGGAGCCGTCGGCTTCGCGTACGGCCGGCGGGATGTCGACAACCAGTTCATTGCCGCGCACCAGCTTGCGATGGCCGTCCGGATAGTCCCAAACCTCGAGCCGGCCGGCCAGGGCCTTTACCAGCGCCGGCCTGGGCCAGTTACTCATGACCATGTCGGCCAGCACGTTCTCGGCCCGGAAGCCGGCCGGCGGCGGACCGTCCGTCTGGGTGCGAACGCCGGCTTCGTCCCAGTCGATCTGGGCGACGCGCGGACCCGCCGGGGCGGTGACGATGATGCTGACCCTCGCCGGCGACAGGCTGACCAGGGCGTCGAAGGCGACCTTGCGGGGCCCGTAGGCGGCGACAATCGACTGCGCCATCTCCCGCTCGCCCGGATAGCCGGGCGGGGTGGGCAGGGTCAGATAGACCCTGTCGCGCGCCACCGCGGCCACGCCGGCCGGAGGCGACGGACCGGAAGGCGCGGTCATGCAGCCGGCCAGCAGCAGGCCGGTCAGGAAGAGGGTCAGGGTCCGGGCGGTCATTCCGCCATGGTGGTCAGGTAGCGATCCACCGTCCTCAGGTACTTCTGGGGTTGCTGAACGATCGGGTTGTTGCGGTCCCAGGCATAGCCGGCCAGCACCGAGGTCAGGTGGCGGACGATGTCGTTGGCCTCCTGCGGCTTGTTGAAGATGATCCGCTGCAGGCTCTCGTCGTACCAGGTGGCGACGCAGGCCCGGAACGTGTCGATGCCGACGTAGAGCTCGTCCGAGAATTCGGTCTGCCAGTCGACCGTCTCGCCGTTCAGCTGGCGGTCGATCAGGCCGGTGGCCAGCTGGGCCGACTTCAGCGCGATCGTGACGCCGGAGGAGAACACGGGGTCCAGGAACTCTGCGGCGTTGCCAAGCAGGGCGTAGGAGGGGCCGTACAGGCTTTTGACGCTGCAGGCATAGCCATGGATCGTGCCGGGCTCGCGATAGGGCTGCTTGTTCTTCAGCACCTCCTGCATGCGGGTGGCCTTGGAGACCAGGAAGTCCAAGCGCTCCTGCTCGGTGGCGCCGGCGGCCTGGATGATCTCGGGCGAACCGACCACGCCCATCGAGGAGATGCCGTCGGCCAGCGGGATCAGCCAGTACCAGACGTGGCGATGCTCGGGATGGATGGAGACCAGGATCTTGTTCCGGTCGAAGTCGGGATCGTCGATGTTGTCGACGACCTGGCAGAAGATGCCCTGGCGCGGCGGGAAGTTGGAGGGGACCTCCAGGTCCAGCAGGCGGCTCAAGGTCCGGCCAAAGCCGCTGCCGTCGAGGCAGAAGCGGGCCTCGATCATGCGCGTCTCGCCGGCCTCGTTCCTGACGGTCAGCCTGACGCCGTTGTCGTCGCTTTCGAAGGCGGTGACCTCCTCGCCATAGACGACCCTGGCCCCCATCTCGGCGGCGCCGTCGGCGAGGATCTTGTCGAATTTCGAGCGCATCACCTGGATGGTGGTGCCCGGCCCCGGCGAGGATTTGTCGGGGAAATAAATGTCCTTGTAGTCGTCCTCCAGCTGGAAGGCGGCGCCGTCCTTGAACTGGAAGCCGCCGGCCTCGACCGCCGGCAGCAGGCCGGCGTCGTCGAGGATGGCGATCGACTGCGCCAGCAGGCTCTCGCCGATCGAGAAGCGCGGGAAGTGAGTCTTCTCGATCACCTCGACCGTGCGCCCCTTCTGGCGCAGGAAGGCGGCCGCGGCGGCCCCCGAGGGACCTGCCCCGATGATGACGACATCAAGCTTCTCGGACATCTTTTCCCCCGATGTACGCGGCAATGAAGGACAACCCGTAAGAGATGGCGAGGCCCGCCGCAACGGCGATGCCGAAGGCCTTCACGGGATAGGTGGAACTGAGGCTCAAAAGTCCCATCGACAGGATGGCCGTCAGGGCGGTGATCAGGATCGGCAGGCCGGCCAGGGGCGAGCGCTTGCCGATGGCCGCCTCGTAGCGAAGGATCGAATAGTCCGCCCCCGTACCGACCACCACGAAGGCCCCCATCAGCGAGAAGAAGCTCATCGGCGTGCCCAGCGCGCTGGCCGCGATCACGCCGCCGGTCACGCCCAGGGCCGGGGCGATCAGCACGCTCAGCGCGGAGAGCCGCCGATAGATGACCAGCAACACCACGCCGATGGCGAGAAAGGCGGCGACCACCGCCAGGCCGGCCATGCGGCGGTAGCTGCCGAAAGCCTCGCTGTAGGCGCTGGCCGGATCGACATAGGCGGCGTCGGTGAGGCCCCTGGTGGCGGCGATGACCGCCGGCGCCGCGGCCTCGGGCACGGGCGCGATCAGGTAGCTCAGATGCCGGGACTCCCCGCCCAGGCTGGCGATCCAGTCGGGCAGCTTGACGCCGGGCGGCGACTCGAAGGGTTTGAAGTCCGCCGCCGGGATCCCCAGCAATGCGGCCCGCTCGGGCAGGCGCG
>SDZP01000607.1 GCA_004144935.1 Caulobacteraceae bacterium
ATGCCCGCCCGGTCCGCGGCGTCGGGATTGGCCCCGCTGGCCAGCAGGGCGCGGACGATGGGCGGGTCCTGGTGGGCCACGGCCCAGGCCAGCACGGTGCTGGTGTCGGCCAGGGGCGCGTTGGGATCGGCCTTGGCGGCCAACAGGCTCTGGACCGCGACGCTGTCGCCGTCCTTGACGGCGTCCAGCAGGGTCCGGTCGGCGGCCTGCGCCTGGACCTGGACGCCTAGGGCGAGCGTGAGGCCGAGGGCGGTGGCGAGGAGGCGGGTCTTGTGCATGGCTGTCTCCGCGCGCCTAGGCGATGACTTCGGTGAGCGGGCTGGTGCTGTCGCCCACCACCGCCTGCTCGACGCCCATGGTGTGCAGGGCGGCCACCAGGATGTTGGAGCGGGTGGACCCGGGAGGGGCCATGAAGTGCTGGCCGCCCTTCGACAGGCCGCCGGCCACCAGGGTCGGCATGCGGGTGGTGTCGTGGCTGTTGGGGTCGCCGAAGCCCGCGCCGGCCAGGATCAGGGTGTTGTCGAGCAGGGAGCCGTCGGCCTCCTTGGTCTCGTGCATGCGCTTCATGTAGTAGGCGATCTGCTCCATGTGCAGCTGGTTGATGCGCTGCACCTTGGCCATCTTGACCGGGTCGTTGACGTGGTGGCTCAGCATGTGGTGGGCCTCGGGCACATCGAGCTGGGGATAGGCGCGGTTGGACAGCTCACGGCCGATCATGAAGGTCGAGACCCGGGTCATGTCGGTCTGCATGGCCAGGACCTGCAGGTCGATCATCATGCGGCAGTGCTCTTCGAAGCTTTCGGGCACGCCGGCCGGGCGGGCGATGTCGGCGGTGACCATGCCCTTGTCGCTGGTCGAAGCCTTCTGGATGCGCTTTTCGATGTCGCGCACCGCCTCCATGTACTGGTCGAGCTTGCGGTTGTCCTCGATTCCGACCCGGCTGGAGACGCGGCGCGCGTCGTCCATCACGTTGTCGAGGATGCTGGCCTCGCGCTTCAGCTGAATCATGCGGCTCTTGGCGTCCACCGTGTCGCCGTCGCCGAACAGCCGCTCGAACACGTCGCGGGGATTGTGGCTGACCGGCACCGGCGTCGTGGCGTCGCGCCAGGACAGGGTGTTGGTGTAGGCGCAGGAATAGCTGACCACGCAAGTGCCGGTCATGCTGGGCTGCTCGAGCCCCAGCTCCAGGGACGGCAGGGTGGTGTCGTCGCCGAACTTCCGCGCCAGGATCTGGTCGATGGAGGTGCCGCACAGCACGTCGTAGCCGTCGGTGTTCTTGATCTGGGCGCCGGTCAGGAAGCCGGCGCAGCCGGCGGCGTGGCGGTCGGTCTGCTTGGGGTTGGCGGCCAGGCCGCTGACCACCACCACCTGGTCCTTGAACGGCTGCAGCGGGCTCAGGGTCTGCGACAGGGCGGCGCCCTTGCCCTCGCCCTGG
>SDZP01000608.1 GCA_004144935.1 Caulobacteraceae bacterium
GGTAGCTGGAGATGGCGTCGGCGAGGGGCAGGTCGGCGTCGGAGACCTGAACGAAGATGGGCTCGAACCCCTGGGCCGCCGCGCGGATGGCGGCGTGGGTCCCGGCGGTGTCCTCGAAGGCCAGTTCGTGATGGAACAGGGTCTCCAGCGCGCCGACGCAGACCACGTCATTGTGGAAGGTCCCGCCAGCGATGGCGGCCCTGGACTGGCGGGCCAGCACGGCGCCCGACGCGCCGTGGCGGCGGGCGAGGGCCTCGGAGGCCTCGCGCGTCTGGCGGGCGGGGAAGGGACCGGACCACGGCTCCCAGGCCTCTCGGCCCCAGACCAGCAGGTTGACGCCCTGCTCCCCGTGGTCGGCGCACAGGCGGACGTGGTTGGCGGCGCCCTCGTCGGCCAGATGGCCGACGGAGGGCAGGGCGCCGTGGACGGCGAAGCGGGTCGTGTCGGGGAAGAGGGCGTCGAGCGCCCGCTTCGTCTGCCGGTGCTCGAGAGAGCGGTGCAGGTTGGTGACGAGGTTGGCGGGGGTGAAGTGGACGCGGCCGTCCGCGCTGTCGGCGGACGGCGTCACCGTGGCGGCGTTGGCGGCCCACATGGGCGAGGCCGAACAAGCGGCGGCGGCGAAGGTGGGGGCGTCCTTCCAGGCGCGTTCGATGACCTGGGCGTCGGTCCCGGAGAAGCCGAGCGATCGCAGGAAGGGGATGTTCGGCCGCTCATGCGGCGGCAGGACGAACTGGGGCAGGCCGAGGTCGGCCAGCCGCTTCATCTTGTCGAGGCCCTGCAGGACGGCGGCGCGGGGGTTGGACGCCTGCCCCTCGTTGCGACTGGAGGCGAGGTTGCCGGGGCTGAGGCCGGCGTAGGAGTGGGTCGGGCCGATGAGGCCGTCGGCGTTGGCTTCGAGGGCGGTCATCGGGGGCTCGTTACGATGATGGCGTCAGGCAGGAGGCCGATCGCTGAGAGCACCGGGAGGGCGAACAGCCAGACCAAACCGATCAGTGCAGCCGATAGCCCCAGAAGCAACCAAGCCTGCGTCCAGCGACGGGCAAGAAGGACGCTGGTGATCGCTGTAAAGTCTAAGACGGCAAAGGTTATGCACCACGACAAGACCATACCCGCGGGGCTGTAACGCTCGCCGAAGAGCAGGCGAACACCCAAGACAACTGCACTCACGACAGCCATGAATACGATGGCGACCAACGGCTTTCTGATCTCAGTCGAGAGGATTTCTCCCAAGCCGGGGCGACCGATCCGTCGTTCTCCTCTCCAGTCTGAGATCACGCCGACAACCCTTTGATCTCGCCTTCGATATTCTTGACCGCCCCGGCCTCGAAACTGGCGACCGGATAGGCGCAGTAGTCGGCGGCGTAGTAGGCGGACGGGCGGTGGTTGCCGCTGGCGCCGAGGCCGCCGAAGGGCATGTCGCCGGCGGCGCC
>SDZP01000188.1 GCA_004144935.1 Caulobacteraceae bacterium
ATCAGCTGGGTGTCCAGCTTCTCGTCCTCGAAGATGCGCTCCTTGATGGTGAAACGCATCGTGTAGAGGTAGTAGCCGATGATCCCGTGGATAAGCAGCACGAAACCAATCGCCACGAACCACGCCACCGGACTCGTCTTCTGCTTGGGAGCATCGAACGGGTTGTGCAGCGGATGAGTGATGTCGATGGGCTGATCTGTCATGGCGCTACTGATCCCCAGCCCGGCTGTCATCCTGACCGATCAGAGCAACGCTGTAGAAGTAGTTGTCCTGCAGCGCGTTCAACACGGTCATGAAGGTTCCGTACCGGACCTCTTTGTCAGCTCGGATGAAGATCCGCTCTTTCGAGGGGTCCCGCGCACCGATCTGGGTCTTGAGGTCGTCGCCAATGGAGGCCAGGTCGGTGGGGAAGTCCCCGATGTACAGGGCCCCACCTTTCTGGATCGAGATATAGACCGGCTTAGGCGGGTTCGGCCTGGGCTTAGCCACCGCTTTGGGCAGCTTCAGCTCGACCGACACGCTGGCGAGAGGCGCAGCCACCATGAAGATGATCAGAAGGACCAGCATGACGTCCACGAAGGGCGTGACGTTGATCTCGCTGTTCTGTTCGACCTGGTACCTGCCGCCGCCGCCGGAGCCTGCGAGTTTGGCGGCCATCTGCGTTAGGCCCCCTTGTCGAGCTGCCGGGAAATGGCGTTCATCAGTTCAGCGGTGAAACCATCGGTGCGGACCCCAAAGCCCGAGATGCGGGTCTGGAAGTAGTTGTAGAAGATAACCGCGGGGATGGCGGCGAACAGACCGATACCGGTGGCCAGCAGGGCCTCGGCGATACCCGGCGCGACGACGGCCAGGTTGGTCGTGTTGGTGTTCGCGATACCGATGAACGAGTTCATGATCCCGTAGACCGTACCGAACAGACCGATGAACGGACCCGACGAACCGACCGAGGCCAGGAAGGTCATGCCGCCCGAAAGGCGCTTGGAGAGGGTCGACTGGACGGCGCCAACAGCGGTCTGAGCCCGCATGATGGTGGAGTCACGGTGCTCGCCGTTGATCTGCAGGCCCGCCTGGCGGGACAGCTCGACTTCGGAGGCGGCCGCGGCGGCCATGTCGGCCAGCGGGTTGCCTTCGAACTCTTCGGAGATGGCGATCCGGCCCATGTCGTTGATCGACTTGGCGCCGCGGAAGGCTTCGACGAAGCGGTCCGACTTGCGGTTCAGCGAGCCGAACTCGATGAGCTTGGTGATCAGCAGAACCCAGCTGAAGATCGAGGCCAGGATCAGACCGATCATGACGACCTTAACGATCAGTTCCGCGTCGAGGAACATGGTGATCGGGGTCAGCTTGCCGCCGTGGCTGTCGATGACAGGCGGGGCCTTACCTTCTGGGGCCGGCGCGGGAGCATCCGCGGCGGGCGTCGCCGGAGCAGCAGCGGCCGAAGCAGCAGCGGCGTCGGCCGGGGGAGCCGCGGCTTCCTGAGCGAAAGCGGGGGCGCTCGCCATCAGCGCCACGGCGCCGATCATAGCGATGAGGGGGGTCTTTCGTTTGTTGTCGAGCATCTTTCGCCAGTTCCTGCTTGGTCTAGCACTTATTGGACCGAAGGGTCGTCGCGCGGGAGCGTCTCTACCCTAGACTAAATATTGCCCGAGCACGATCCGGAATGGACCGCGAACGAGACGCTTTCGCTGCGCCCGACCCACGACACCCACCGCTGTTTGTGCAAACCAGCGGGGGCATTTTGAAGGCGCACAGAGAACGTGTGATCTTGAACCTCACGCTTTCTCCACCAAGTTAGACTTGGCGCAGAGGCCCTTTGGCAACCCCTTTCTGTGTCGTCAAGAGCCCAGTGCAACATGAATGTTCTGCGACGGCCCCGGTTCCACGGGGTTATGTTGCGCTGCAGCATGCCAAAGCGCTTACGCTTCGAAGAATTTTCCCTTTGCTGGGGAAAACACATATTGCACCGCAGCAAATCGGCGGAACGACGTTTGTCGATTGAATGAATTTCTGGACGGTTCGCGCGGTGGGCGAACTGTATCGCTTGATCGGGAAGGGAGTGGTGCCTGAGGGCGGATTCGAACCACCGACACGCGGATTTTCAATCCGCTGCTCTACCAACTGAGCTACTCAGGCTTACGCCTTGGAAAGGCCCCGCCGCGCGGGAGACGGGTCTATAAAAGAGGGACTCGCGCAAGTCCAGCCGGGTTTTGCGAGTTTATTCGTCCTCGCCCGGCTCGTCGGCGGCCGGGTCGTCCTCCAGGCCGGGGATGACATAGCTTCCCGACAGCCAGCGGTGCAGGTCGACGTCGGCGCAGCGCTTTGAACAGAACGGACGAAATTCCGTTGAGACCGGCTTGGCGCAGATCGGGCAGCCATTGCTCATGACGTAGTCACCTCCAACCGGTCGCCCGGCCATCCGGCCTGGGCCGCCACCGTGAACCGCCCGCCCAGCTTGCCGGCCAGCGCCGGCTGCAGGCCCTGGAACGCGTCGGCCACGGACGGCGCGCAGAGCGCCGCCAGCCGGCCGCCCGGATCGGCCCTGCCCTGCTGCTCGATCAGCCGCGCCAGCCTCAGGGCGGCGCTCTGGGGCGTCAGGCGGCCCTCCGGATCCAGCAGCCGCTCGAGGACGGGTTGGCGGCGGCGCGGTATGGTCAGCTCGAGGGTGCCGAACCGGCTGACCGGCCCGATCGCCACCCCGGGGTTGTCGGCGCTGAAGGCGGTCCGCACCGCGGCCAGAATCGCCGTGCCGTCGTGGCCGCGCCCGGCGAGATCGATGACCACCAGCCCGCCCAGACCCTTCAGCCGCAGCAGTCGCGCCGCCGCAGTGATGGCTGCCAGGTTGGCGGCCCGCGACACCCGCTTGGAATCGCCGCCGGTCCGCTCGCCGGTGTCGACGTCGATGGCGGTCAGCGCCCGGGTCGGCTCGATGGCCAGGCTGCCGCCGCCCGTCAGCGGATGGACCACGGCCAGCGCCTCGGCCTCGGCCTCGTCGGCCGCCTCGCGGGCCTCCTTGCCCATGGTGACCATCTCGACCTTGGCCAGCTGCCGCAGCTCGTCCTCGACGGACGGCGCCGGGCTGAGCAGGCGAGGCTCCCCCTGCCCTTCGCCAAGCAGCCAGGCGTTGGCCAGCTTGCCGCGCCGCGCCTCGCCGCGAATCTCCACCTGCACCGAGGCCCCGCGCACCGGCTTGGGCGCATCGCTGCGCAGCGGGGCGATGGCCTCGGCGCCATCCGGCATATCCAGGAAGACCGAATTGAACGCCGCCTCGACGCTCCGCACCCGCGCCACGCTGCGCGCTCCGCCCATCAGGGCCGGCGCATCGCCGTCCCGCTGGATCAGCAGCCGCTCGGGCCGGCCGTCCAGCGTCACCACCCCGCGCGTCTCGCCGACGCCGCGATCGAGGAAGGCCTCGCGCCGGCTCACGGCCGGATCCAGCCGAGGCCCGTCAGCAGGGCCAGGGTCTCGTAGAGGGGCAGTCCGACGACGCCGGTGAAGCTGCCCTGCAGGCTGGTGACGAAGGCCCCTGCCCGCTGATGGATCTTGTAGCCGCCGGCCGCGTCGTCCCAGTCGCGGCTGGCGATGAAGGCGTCGGTCTCGGCGTCGGTCAGCCGCTTGAAGGTGATGCGGCTCTCGACGATGCGGCTGGCGCTGCGGCCGTCCGGCGCGACCACGGCGACGCCGGTCAGCACCTTGTGGCTGCGGCCCGACAGCAGGGCCAGCATCCGCCGCGCGTCGGCCTCGTCCTGCGGCTTGCCCAGCACCCGCGTCCCAACCGCCACGATGGTGTCGGCGCCCAGCACGAAGGCGTCTGGATGCCGGGCCGCCACGGCGGCCGCCTTCTCGCCGGCCAGTCGCTTGACCAGAAGGCGCGGCGTCTCGTCCTTGCGGGCGGTTTCGTCGATGTCGGCGGGGTCGACCAGGTCCGGCGTCACGCCCACCTGGGCCAGAAGCTGCAGGCGGCGGGGGCTGGCGCTGCCCAGCACCAGGCGGCTGGTCATGTCGGCTTACTTGAAGCGGTAGGTGATACGGCCCTTGGTCAGGTCGTAGGGGGTCATCTCGACCAGCACCTTGTCGCCGGCCAGCACCCGGATGCGGTTCTTGCGCATCTTGCCGGCGGTGTGGGCGATGATCTCGTGGTTGTTCTCGAGCGTCACGCGGAACGTCGCGTTGGGCAGCAATTCGCTGACGGTGCCCGGAAACTCGAGCAGTTCTTCCTTAGCCATTCGGTCTCTCAGTTGGTCTTGCCGCAAAGCAAACACGGCCCGCGCACACGATTCGGAGCGCGAGCCGCGGCTCGATGGCGCGCCTTATAGCGCATGAGGGGGGCAAAGGTCGATGGGGCTAACCACCCGCCGTCACCACCCGCCCGAACCGCCGCCGGATCCGGCCATAGAGTTCGTCACGAACCTGGCGATAGGCGTCCAGCATCTGATCGCGCGAGCCGGTGGCCAGGGTGGGATCGAAGGTCGGCCAGTATTCGATATCCACCGCCCTGCCCCGCGACAACTCCACCGCCCGGTGCTGCGCCTCGGCGGTCAGGGAGATGACGACGTCGAAGCTGTCGTCCTCCAGCATGTCGAAGGTTTTGGGCCGGTGCCCCTGCGCCTCGATGCCCAGTTCCTCCAGCACCACGGCGGCGAACGGGTCCATGCCCGGCTCGCCGGGGTCGGCCTTCAGCCCGCAGCTGTCGACGAAGATGGCCGTGCCGTAGGCCAACTTCATCAGCGCCTCGGCCATGGGTGAGCGGACCCGGTTGAAGTTGCAGGTGAACAGCACCGCCCCGGGGGTGGCGTCGAAGGGGCTCATCCCCGCCAATGCAGGGCGCAGATGAGGGTGAACAGCCGCCGGGCGGTGTCGAGGTCGGTCTTCACCTTGCCCTCGAGCCTGGCCTGCAACAGCGTGCTGCCCTCGTTGTGCAGGCCTCGGCGGCCCATGTCGATGGCCTCGATCTGCGCCGGCGTCGAGTTGCGGATGGCGGCGTAGTAGCTCTCGCAGATCATGAAATAGTCTTTGATCACGGTGCGGAACGGCGACAGCGACAGCAGGTGTGTGTGCTCATAGCCCGGCCCGGTGATGGCCATGGCCAGCCGGTTCTCGATCAGGGCGATCTTGACGTCATAGGGCCCGGCCTCGGCCCCCGCCGGCTCGAAGTAGTTGTCCTCCAGCAGATCGAAGATCGCGACCTGCCGCTCCTGCTCCTGGTCGCGGGACGCCGACGACAGGGACTCCTCGTCGAGCTCGATGCTCTGCAGGCGATGGGCGGCTTTATCGGTCATGGGTCAGGGGCAGGATAGCCGGGTTCAGCGCCGCGGCAACCGCAACGCCGCCGACAGGGCATGCGCCGGAAGGCCCTCGGCCTCGGCCAGGGCCACGGTGTGGGGGCCGAGCACGGCGAAACCCGCCTCCCCGGCCTTGATCACCGACGTGCGCTTGAGAAAGTCGAACAGGGACAGCCCCGACTGGAAGCGGGCCGCCCGGCTGGTCGGCAGCACGTGGTTGGAGCCGGCCACATAGTCGCCGAGCGCTTCCGGCGTGTACTTGCCGAGGAAGATGGCCCCGGCGTGCCGCACCTGGTCGGCCAGGGAATCGGGATCATCGGTGCAGAATTCCACGTGCTCGGGCGCGATGGCGTCGACCAGGGCCGGACTGTGGGCCAGCGGCGCGATGATGATCGCCCCGTGGTCGCGCCAGCTCGCGGCGGCGTCCTCGCCGGTGGCCAGGGTCTTCAACCGCCGCTCAAGGGCCGCCTCGACGGCATCGGCCAGGGCCTCGTCGTCGGTGATCAGGATCGACTGCGCCGCCGGGTCGTGTTCGGCCTGGGACAGCAGGTCGCCGGCAATCCATTCCGGATCGTTGTCCGAATCGGCGACCACGACGATCTCCGACGGACCGGCCAGGGCGTCGATGCCAACCACCCCGTACAGCCGCCGCTTGGCCGCCGTGACATAGGCGTTGCCTGGCCCGACGATCTTGTCGACCGGTTCGATGGGGCCGGCGCCGTAGGCCAGGGCCGCCACCGCCTGGGCGCCGCCGATCCGCCAGATCTCGGTGACGCCGGCCTCCGCCGCCGCCGCCAGCACGGCCGGCTGCAGCTTGCCGGGCGGCGTTACCATGGCGATGCGGTCGACGCCGGCCACCTGGGCCGGCACGCAGTTCATCAGCACCGTCGAGGGATAGGCGGCCCTGCCCCCCGGCACGTAGACCCCGACGCTCTCCAGCGGGCCCCAGCGCCAGCCCAGCTCGACCCCGGCCTCATCGGTCCAGCGCTGGTCGGCGGGCCTCTGGCGCTCGTGGTAGGCGCGGATGCGCCCGGCGGCGAAGGCGATGGCCTCGCGCACCGCGGGGTCACAGGCGGCGACGCCCTCGGCGATCTCTTCGGGCGAGACCCGAATGGTCTGTTCGGTCAAAGTCACCCGGTCGAAGCGGGCGGTGTAGTCGAGGACCGCCTCCAGCCCCCGCGCCTTGACCGCCGCGATCACCTCGGCGGCGGCGGCGTCGACATCGGCCGGCTGGCCGCGCCGCTCGTCCAGGAAGGCGGCGAAAACGGTCTTGAAATCGGGGTCGGTGAAGCGGAAGCGGCGCATGGGTTCCACTTGGCGCCTCTGGCCGCCAGATCAAGGAAAATCGCCGCGTTAAATGTAGTCGGCCGGCGTCAGAGTGACCGGGCCGCGTCCCGCCACGGTCAGGGTGACCGGTCCCTGGTCGGCCCCCAGCAGGCGCAGGACGGCGGTGAACGACGGACCCTCGATCCGGTCGCCGACCTTCAGCCCCGCCGCCGCGGCCGGGCTGCCGGTTCCAACGACCGAGACCTTCGCGCCGCCGGGAGCCTCGTCGAGCCACAGG
>SDZP01000006.1 GCA_004144935.1 Caulobacteraceae bacterium
CCCGAGGCCACGGCTCCGGCCGCCGATCCCGCCGCCGCTCCGGCGGACACCGCCGCGACCGCGCCGGCCGCCGAAACCCCCGCCGCGCCGATGGAGGAAAAGAAGGCCCCGTAAGGCCTTTCGCTTCGCAACAGCCGGCAAAGGGTCGCTCCACGAGCGGCCCTTTCCTTTTTGCGCTACACCCCGCCCATGACCTCCCCCTCGTCTCCGGTCGAATGGCGACCCGACGGCCTGCCCGGCTCGCGGCTCTACGGCGACGTCTACTTCTCCAGCGAGGACGGCCTGGCCGAGACCCGCGCCGTCTTCCTGGCCGGCTGCGGCCTGCCGGACGCCTGGGCCCACCGCCGCCGCTTCACCGTCGCCGAACTCGGCTTCGGCACCGGACTCAACATCGCCGCCCTCCTCACCCTCTGGAAACAGACCCGTCCGCCCGGGGCCCGCCTCAGCGTCTTCAGCGTCGAGGCCCATCCGATGGACGCCGCCGACGCCGCCCGCGCCCTCGCCCGCTGGCCCGGGATCGGCGAGGCCGCCGCCGCCCTGATCGCCGCCTGGCCGGGTCCGGCCCGGGGCTTCCACCACCTGGACCTGCCCGCGTTCGACGCCAGCCTCGACCTCGCCGTCCTCGACGCGCCGGACGCCCTCGCCGCCTGGACCGGCCGGGCCGACGCCTGGTTCCTCGACGGTTTCGCCCCCGCCGCCAACCCGGCCATGTGGTCGCCGCAGCTGATGGCAGGTCGCGCGGGCCAGCGCCCCCGGGGCCCGCGCCGCCACCTTCACCGTCGCCGGCGCCGTCCGCCGGGGCCTGGCCGAGGCCGGCTTCACGGTCTCCAAACAGCCAGGCTACGGCCGCAAGCGGGAGCGGACCGAAGCGGTCCTGCCCGGCCGGTCCGACGAGCCCGCCCCGCCCAGCGTCGCCATCCTCGGGGCCGGCATCGCCGGGGCCGCCCTGGCCCGCGCCCTGCGCCGCGAGGGCCTGGCGCCGACGCTCTTCGACCCGGCGGGCCCCGCCGCCGGGGCTTCCGGCAACGCCGCCGCCCTGATGACCCCGCGCCTCGACGCCGGCGACGGCCCGCCCGCCCGGCTGTTCGCCCAGGCTTTCCGCCACGCCGTCGCCGCCTACGACGCCCTGCCGGGCGCCATCCTGGCCAGGGGCGCTGATCACCTCGCCGATGGCGAAAAGGACGCCGGCCGCTTCCCGCGGATCGCCGACGGCCCGCTGCACGACCCCGGCGCCCTGACTGCCGGGCCTCAGGCCATGGCCATCCACGACGCCCTGGTGCTCGATCCCGCCGTCGTCGTCCCCGCCTGGGCCGGCCCGGTCGACCGCCGCCAGGTCGCCGGCCTTCAGCCGGCGGGGCCGGGCTGGAGGCTGCTGGATCCGGCCGGCGACACCCTGGCCGTCGTCGACGTCGTCGTCCTCTGCGCCGGCCCCGCCAGCGCCGCCCTGGCCGATCTGCCGCTGCGGCCGGTGCGCGGCCAGGCCACCGTCGCCGCCGGCGCCGGCCTGCCGCGCGCCGTCTCCTTCGGCGGCTATGCCATTCCCACCAGGGACGGCGTCCTGTTCGGCGCGACGCACCAGCGGGACCGCACCGACACCGACCCCCGGCCGGAGGACGACGCCGCCAACCTCGCCCTCATCGCCGGCCGGCTGCCGGGCCTCGCCGCCGACCTCGCCGCCCGGCCGTTGAGCAGCCGGGCCGCGATCCGCGCCGCTACCCCCGACCACCTGCCGCTGGCCGGCCCGGTCGCGGACCGTCCCGGCCTCTTCGTGCTCTCGGGCTTCGGCGGCCGGGGCTTCTGTGTCGCGCCGCTGCTGGCCGATCATCTGGCTGCAACAATCCTGGCCTATCCCTCGCCGCTGCCGGCCGACCTGGCCGACGCCGTCGCCCCGGACCGCTTCCGCAAACGCGCCTTGCGCCGAACCTCGCAAACATCCGCGCGTTGACCTATCTTGCGTACCGGACGGGCTTCATCGGAGTGGATTTGACATGAACAAGACCCTGATCGGCGCCCTTCTCGGAACGGCGCTTCTCGTCACCGGCGGCGCCTCGGTCGTCCAGGCGGCTCCGAAGGCCGCCAAGGCCGCCAGGACCGACTGCTTCTTCAACCAGCAGGTCCGCAACTTCAGCGCCGGCAAGGACGACAAGACCCTCTACGTCCGCGCCGGCCGCGACACCTACCGGATGGAAACCCTCGGCCGCTGCCTGGACCTGCGCGACAGCCTCAACATCGGCCTCGACTCGCACCCCAGCAGCAGCATCTGCAGCGCCCAGGACGTCACCATCATCGTTCACTCGAACGGCATGGGCGTGCAGCGCTGCCCGGTGCGCGAACTGGTCAAGTTGACCCCGGAACAGGTCGCCGCCCTGCCCAAGGGCGAGCGGCCCTGATCCTCGAGCAGGTCTTGGGGCCGATCTGACGCCGACAGGCTTCAGGTCGGCTGCTTGACCACCCGCAGGTAGGGGGTCTGGGCGTCCCAGCCATCCGGGAACAGGCCCTTGGCCGCCTCGTCGTCCACCGCCGGCACGATGATCACGTCCTCGCCCTGCTTCCAGTCGGCCGGCGTCGCCACCTTGTGCTTGGCGGTCAGCTGCATGGAATCGATGACCCGCAGGATCTCGTCGAAGTTCCGGCCCGTGCTCATCGGATAGACCAGGACCAGCTTGATCGCCTTGTCCGGGCCGATGACGAAGACGTTGCGCACCGTGGCGTTGGTCGCCGCCGTCCGGCCTTCCGAGGTTCCTTCCGTCTCGGCCGGCAGCATGCCGTAGGCTTTGGCGACGGCCAGGTCGGTGTCGCCGATCATCGGGAAGTTGGGGGCCGTCCCCTGCGTCCGCTTGATGTCCTCGGCCCATCTGGCGTGGTTCTCGACCGGATCGACCGACAGGCCGATGACCTTCACCCCGCGCCGGTCGAACTCGGGCTTCAGCCGCGCCACGGCGCCCAGTTCGGTGGTGCAGACCGGGGTGAAGTCCTTCGGATGGCTGAACAGCACCGCCCAGTGACCGTCGATCCAGTCGTGGAAGTGAATTTCGCCCTCGGTGGTCTGGGCGGTGAAGTCGGGGGCGGTCTGGTTGATGGACAGGGTCATGGCGCAAATCCTCGTCAGCGTTGCCGAGGGAGCGTAATACGCCTCTGCAACCGCCCCCTTCGCCGCAAAGATTCTGGACATGCTGTTAGCCAAATCCACCTGGCCCGAGATCGAGGCCTTCCTGACCCGCTCCAGGACCGTGGTCGTTCCCATCGGCTCCAACGAACAGCATGGACCCACCGGCCTGCTCGGCACCGACTGGATGTGCCCCGAGATCATCGCCCATGAAGCCCAGCATGACCGGTCCGACCTGCTGGTAGCGCCGACCTTCAACATCGGTATGGCCCAGCATCATCTGGGCTTCCCGGGCACCATCTCCCTGCGCCCGAGCACCTTCATGGCGGCCATCGGCGACTGGTGCCGCTCCCTGGCCGGCCACGGGTTCGAGCGGATCTACTTCTTCAACGGCCACGGCGGCAACGTCCACACCATCGAGGCCGCCTTCAGCGAACTTTATGCGGAAGCCAGTTTCGGCCGCGTTCCCAGAGGCTTCGCGGCGAAGCTGAAAAACTGGTGGGATCTCGAGGGCGTCAACAGCCTGGCCATGCGCCAGTTTCCGGTCGGCCACGGCAGCCACGCCACCCCTTCAGAGATCGCCGTCACCCAGTGGGCCTATCCCGATGCCATCAAGACCGCAAAGTATGACCCGCCGGTAGCGCCGACCGGTCCGATCCGCGAGGCGGTTGACTTCCGCAAGCGCTTTCCCGATGGGCGCATGGGCAGCGATCCGGCCCTGGCGACGCCGGAAAAGGGCGGCGAGCTGGTAAAGCTGGCGGCGGAGAAGCTGGTCGCGGACGTGAAGGCGTTCTCGGACGAGGTCGCGCCGTAGCAACCTCCCTCCCCTTTATGGGGAGGGACAGACCGCGAAGCGGTCAGGGTGGGGTACGAAAATCATGGGGCGCCCCATTTGATGTAGCCGGCTGCATCCGACGTCCCCACCCGTCAGGCTTCGCCTGACATCCTCCCTATAAATGGGAGGGAAGGGCTCACGACTAACCCGCCCGCGTCAGCCGCCGGCACAGATCGTCCAGCTGCTCCAGGGTCGCGTACTTCAACCGCACCTCACCCTTGCCGCCGGCGTCGCGGATCTCGACCTCAAGCCCGAGGATATCGGCGAGATCGCTTTCCAGCGCCGTCGTGTCGTGATCCTTCACCGCCTGCGACGGGGTCCTGGACGGCGCCTTGGCGCGCGGTTCCGGGTCCTTGGCCAGCCCCTCGGCCTGGCGCACGCTCAGGCCCTCGGCGACGATCCGCCGGGCCAGCTCGACCGCCCGCTCCGACCCGACCAGGGTCCGGGCATGGCCCGCGGTCAGTTCGCCGTCGACCAGCATGGTCAGCACCGGCTGCGGCAGGTTCAGCAGCCGCAACGCATTGGCCACATGCGGCCGGCTCTTGCCCACCGCCTCGGCTACCGCCTCCTGGGTGTGGCCGAACTTCTCGATCAGCGCCCGGTAGCCGAGCGCCTCTTCATAGGGGTTGAGGTCGGTCCGCTGGACGTTCTCGACGATGGCGATTTCCAGCACCTGCCGGTCGTCGAACTCGCGCACCAGGATCGGCACCGTGCGCAGTCCCGCCACCTGGGCGGCCCGCCAGCGTCGTTCGCCCGCGACGATCTGGAACTCGCCCTCGGCGCCCGGCATCGGCCGGGTGAGGATCGGCTGCAGGATGCCCTTCTCGCGGATTGAGGCAGCCAGGGCGTCGATGTCCTCCCGGCTGAACGACTTGCGCGGCTGGTCGGGGTTGGCCCGGATCAGCTCGATCGGCGTCTCGCGCGCGCCGCCGGTCTCGCCGGCCGGCGCCGCCGCTTCGACCGCGTCCGCCTCGCCCAGCAGAGCCGACAGTCCGCGCCCCAGTCCCCGACGTCCTTCAACCATAACCCGTTCTTTCTCTTACTTGCTCTTGGACGCGCGGCGATCGCGCTCGCGCCGCACCACTTCGCGCGCCAGCTGCAGATAGGCCTGCGAGCCGGCGCATTTCAGGTCGTAGATCAGCACCGGCTTGCCATAGGACGGCGCCTCGCTGACCCGCACGTTGCGGGGGATGACGGTGTCATACACCGTGTCGCCGAAGTGCTGGCGCACATCCCGCGCCACCTGCTCCGACAGGCTGTTGCGCCGGTCGTACATGGTCAGCACCACGCCCTGGATCTCCAGGGCGGGGTTCAGGCTGCCGCGCACCAGCTCGATGGTCCGCATCAGCTGGGTCAGGCCTTCCAGGGCGAAGAACTCGGTCTGCAACGGCACGAACACCGCGTCGGCGCCGGTCATGGCGTTGACGGTCAACAGGTTCAGCGACGGCGGGCAGTCGATCAGGACGTAGGAATATTTGCCGGTATTGCGGAGGGCCGACAGGGCGTCGCGCAGCCGGTAGGACCGGCGCGGGCTGGCCGCCAGCTCCATCTCCAGTCCCGAGAGGTCCGGATCGGAGGCGGCCAGGTCGAGGCCCGGCAGGACGGTCTGGATCGCCGCCTGCTCCAGGGTCTTCTCGCCCATGTAGACCTCGTACATGGTCACCTTGCGGGCCGAGCGGGCGATGCCCAGCCCGGTCGAGGCGTTGCCCTGCGGGTCGCTGTCGATCAGCAGCACCGACTCGCCGACCGCCGCCAGGGCGGTGCCGAGGTTGATGGCGGTGGTGGTCTTGCCGACGCCGCCCTTCTGGTTGGCGATGGCCAGCACCCGCAGCGGCTTGCGGGCCGGCTCCGGGGCGACGGCGGGTCTGGCGGCGGTATCAGCGTCCACGCTTCGCACTCCGGATATCGACGATCCGGCCATCCGGATCGCTCAGGCTTTCGAACAACGAGGCGTCCAACAGCCAGCCGGCGGCGCGCGCCTCGGCCAGTTCGGCCTCCGCCGCCTGCCCCTTGAGGAACAGGCCCCGGGCCCCGCGCCTCAGCCAGGGCTCGGCGAAACCGAGCAGCTTGGGCAGGGCGGCGACGGCGCGGGCGGTCACCACCTCGACCTCGATCTTTACATCCTCGGCCCGGGCGTTGTGCACCCGGGCCGGCAGTTCCAGCTCGGACACCACCTCCGACAGGAAGCGGCAGCGCTTGGCCAGGCTCTCGACCAGATGCACCTCGGCGCCAGGCCTGTCCTTCAACAGTATGGCCAGGACCACCCCGGGCAGACCGGCGCCGGTGCCAAGGTCTGCCCATCGGCGCGCTTCGGGCGCCAGCCGGATGAGCTGGGCGCTGTCCAGCGCATGGCGCGACCAGAAAGCGGCCATGGCGGAAGGACCGACCAGGTTCAGCCGGCCGTTCCAGTCCTCCAGCAGCAGGCGATAGCGTTCCATATCGGCCATCTGCGCCGGCGTCGCGCCGATGGCGGCGGCAAACCCCTGCGGGCTTTCGGCTGGCGGGGACTCAAGCAGCACGGGCGCGCCGCACATGGGCCAGCAAGGCGGTGATGGCGCCGGGGGTGACGCCTTCGATCCGGGCGGCCTGGCCCAGGGTCAGGGGACGCACCCGCTGCAGCTTCTCGCGCACCTCGTTGGAGAGGCCGCCGATCGGCCCGTAGTCGAGGTCGGCCGGCAGCCGCAGGTTCTCGTCGCGCCGGAAGGCGTCGACATCGGCCTGCTGGCGGTCGAGATAGCCGCTGTAGGCGGCGTCGATCTCGACCTGCTCGCGAACCGCCGACGTCCAGTCGGCGATCTCCGGCCAGACGCCGGCGAGGCGGTCCAGGTCGACGCCGGGATAGGCCAGCAGCTGGCCGATATCCCGCCGCTGGCCGTCGGCCTTGACCGGCAAGTCCAGCTTCTGGGCTTCGCTGGGGGTCAGGCTGTGGCTGCGGGCGAAAGCGCGGGCCTCGCTCAGCTGGCGTTGTTTCACGTGAAACACCGCCGCCCGTCCGGATCCGACGACGCCCGCATCGATGCCGCGCTGGGTCAGCCGCTGGTCGGCATTGTCGGCCCGCAGGGTCAGCCGGAACTCGGCCCGGCTCGTGAACATGCGATAGGGCTCGGTGACGCCCCGGGTGACCAGGTCGTCGATCATCACCCCGATATAGGCCTCGTCCCGGGCGAACTCGACGGCGCCGGAGCCGGCAACGGCCCGGGCCGCGTTCAAGCCGGCAACCAGACCCTGGGCCCCGGCTTCCTCATAGCCCGTCGTTCCGTTGATCTGCCCGGCCAGATACAGGCCGGGCAGACGCTTGACCTCCAGGGTCGGAAACAGCTCGCGCGGGTCGACGTAGTCATATTCGATGGCATAGCCCGGCCGGAAGATGACCACGTTCTCCAGTCCGGGGATGGTTCGCAGGAACAGGCCCTGGGTCTCTTCCGACACCGACGTTGAGACCCCGTTCGGATAGACGGTCGGGTCGTCGAGGCCTTCTGGCTCCAGGAAGACCTGATGGCTGGTCTTGTCGGCGAAACGGACGACCTTGTCCTCGATCGACGGGCAGTAGCGCGGCCCGATTCCGGTCGCCCGGCCGCTGTAGACCAGGGACTCGCCCAGCCGCTCGGCGATGATCCGGTGGGTTTCCGCCGTCGTGAAGGTGATGCCGCACTGGATCTGCGGCACCGCGATGCGGTTATTGAGGAAGCTGAACGGCACGGGATCGGCGTCCGCGTCCTGCATTTCCAGCCGGTCCCAGTGGATCGTCCGGCCATCCAGACGCGCCGGGGTGCCGGTCTTCAGCCGCCCGAGGGCTACGCCGCTGGCGTACAGCCGATCCGAAAGGCCGATGGCCGGCGCGTCGCCGACCCGCCCGGCCGGGATGCGCTGCTCGCCCAGATGGATGACGCCCTTCAGGAAGGTGCCGGTGGTCAGCACCACCGCCCTCGCCCGCCATTCGCGGCCGGTCGCCCCGACGGCGCCGACCACCACGCCGTTCTCGACGATCAGATCCTCAACCGCCTCGGCTTCGATGCTCAGGTTCGGCGTCGCCGCCAGTTCGGCCTGCATGGCCTGGCGATAGAGCTTGCGGTCGATCTGGCTGCGCGGCCCGCGCACGGCCGGTCCCTTGGACCGGTTGAGCATGCGAAACTGGATGCCCGCCTGGTCGGCCATCCGGCCCATCAGCCCGTCCAGCGCATCGATCTCCCTAACCAGGTGGCCTTTGCCCAGGCCGCCGATGGCCGGGTTGCAGCTCATCTCGCCGATGGTCTCGATCTTTTGCGTCAGAAGCAGGGTGCGCGCGCCGAAGCGGGCGGACGCCGCCGCCGCCTCACAGCCCGCATGGCCGCCACCGATCACGATCACGTCGAAAGACATCAGACTCTCAAATGGAACCGCCCCAGTCATTTTTGCCTAGAGGCGAGCAGGGGCGTGGGGAGGGTCTTATACGGCGCCAGGCGGCCCGGAGTCACGGGGAGTCGCCGAGAGTTGATCGCAATGTTTCACGTGAAACACCGGGGGTCTGGGCCAGCAGGCTTCAGTCACTTTACCGAGGCCGTTTCCGCGCCCGACCTCAACTAAACCTCAACGCGGGCCATGCCCGATCATGACGGGCTGCGGGTCGATGTTTCACGTGAAACAGCCTATTTGCCGATGCAGAAGCTCGAAAACACCACATCTAGTATGTCTTCCGTCCCAATCCGCCCCGTAACCCGCGCCAGAGCCCTGGCCGCCAGGCGAACATCCTCCGCCGCTAGCTCCACCGCCGGCTCGAGCTCCTCCAGCGCCCGGGACAGGCGGACGTGGGCCTCCCGCAAGCTTTCCCCGTGCCGGATCCGCGTCGCCAGCGGCGTTTCGCCGCCGCCAAGCGCCTCGACCACCCGCCGTTCCAGCTCGGCCCGCAGCCGGCGGACATCGTCCGTCGCCAGCACCGAGATCGCCAACTGGTCCAGCCCCGCCGCCGAGGCCTCGGTCCGGTCCGGCCCCGCCGGCAGGTCGGCCTTGGTCAGCACCAGCAGGTCCCCCGGCCGCGCCAGCCCGTAAGCCTGCCGCCAGTCGCCGGACGCCGACTGGTCGACCAGCCACAGCCGCAGGTCCGCCCCCTCCGCCCAGGCCCGCGCCCGGCGCACCCCCTCGGCCTCGATGGCCTCGTCGGTCTCCCGCACCCCGGCCGTGTCGGCCAGCAGCACCTTGTAGCCGGCCAGCACCAGCGGAACCTCGATGACGTCCCGCGTCGTCCCCGGAGTCGCCGTGACGATGGCCGCGTCCCGCCCGGCCAGGGCGTTGAGCAGGCTGGACTTGCCGGCGTTCGGCGCCCCGATCAGCGCCACCCGGAACCCCTCCCGCACCCGCCGCCCCCGCCCCTCGTCGGCCAGCGCCTCGGCGATCTCGCCCAGCAAGGCCTCCAGCGGCGGCCTTGCCCGGTCCGCCACATCGGCCGGCAGCTCCTCATCCGGGAAATCGACCGCCGCCTCCAGCATGGCCAGGGCCTGGACCAGCTGCCCGCGCCAGGTCTCGTACCGCCGCGACAGCGCCCCGCCCAGCTGGCCCAGCGCCTGCCGCGCCTGCCCCGCCGTCTCGGCGTCGACCAGGTCGGCCACGGCTTCCGCCTGCGCCAGGTCCAGCCTGCCGTTCTCGAAGGCCCGGCGGGTGAATTCCCCGGGTTCGGCCAGCCGCAGGCCCAGGTCATGCAGCGCCTGCACCACGCCCTCGACGATGGCCGGCCCGCCATGCAGGTGCAGTTCGGCGGCGTCCTCGCCGGTGTAGCTGCCCGGCCCCGGCGTCCAGATCACCAGCGCCTCGTCCAGCACCTGCCCGTCGGCGTCCTTCAGCCGCCGCAGCGACGCCCGCCGGGCGGCCGGCGGCGCCCTGCCGGTCAGGGCTTCCAGCGCCCCGCCGCAGCCCGGTCCCGACAGCCGCACGACCGCCACCGCCGCCCGTCCGGGCGCGGTCGCCAGGGCGAAGATGGTGTCGCTCATTTGGTCTTGGAGCCGCCCATGGCGCTGGTGGTGGCGGCGGTCATCAGCTTGCGGAACTGCTCCTGCGCGCCCATCCCCACGCTCATCCAGGTCTTCATCAGCTCGTCCGGGGCCAGGGCCGCCATGTTGGCGTCCATCCGCTTCTGCATCTCGGCCATCATGTGGTCGTTCAGGGCGGTGACGTCCGGCAGGCCGAGGAAGCTGCGGGCTTCCACCGGGGTGCAGTCGACTTCGACGGTGACCTTCATGGTGTTTCAGACTTTCTGCAAGCGAGCTTCGGCGAAGTGGATACCGGTTCGGCGCCAAAGCGAGCGACAACTAAGGAGCCTGGGCACACCTTTGTCATTGGGTTGTGGCCGGCCCCACGGTTAAGTGCGGGCAAATCAATTGGACTGGAGACGACCATGAGCGGTGAACGCCTGACCATCAAGACGCCCGACGGCGACTTCTCGGCCTATGTGGCCCGGCCTTCCCGGACCCCGGCCCCGGTCATCGTGGTCATCCAGGAGATTTTCGGGGTCAACAAGGTGATGCGCGACATCGCCGACGACTTCGCCGCGCAAGGCTACATCGCCGTCTGCCCCGACCTCTTCTGGCGCATCGAGCCGGACATCGACATCACCGACCAGTCGGAAGCGGAGTGGAAACGCGCCTTCGAGCTGTTCAACGCCTTCAACGTCGACAAGGGCGTCGAGGATATCGCCGCCGTCATCGACCAGGTCCGCCACATCGACGGTTCGACCGGCAAGGTCGGGGCCGTCGGCTACTGCCTGGGCGGCCGCCTGGCCTTCCTGACCGCCACCCGCACCGACGTCGACGCCGCCGTCGGCTACTACGGCGTCGGCATCGAGAACTACCTGCCCGAGGCCGAAAAGCTGGCCCAGCCGCTGATGCTGCACATCGCCGCCGAGGACGGCTTCGTGCCCAAGGAAGCCCAGGCCCTGATCCACCAGACGCTGGACAACCACGCCCTGATCACCCTCCACGACTACCCCGGCTGCGACCACGCCTTCGCCCGCCACGGCGGCGAGCACTACAACGAAGCGGCGGCCGAGACCGCCAACGCCCGCACCGCCGCCTTCTTCAAGGCCAACCTCTGATGCTGGCCATCCAGGCGGCCCGCGCCGGCGGGCCCGAGGTTCTCGAGGTGGTCGACATCCCGGTCCCGACCCCGGGACCCGGCCAGATCCTGCTGCGGCAGGAGGCGATCGGCCTGAACTTCATCGACACCTACTTCCGCTCCGGCCTCTACCCGGCCAAATTCCCGGTGGTGCTGGGCCAGGAAGGCGCCGGCGTGGTCGAGGCGATCGGCGAAGGGGTCACCCGCTTCCAGGTCGGCGACCGCGCCGGCTTCGGCCTGGGCGGCATGGGCAGCTATGCCGAGGCCCTGCTGCTCAGGGAGGACAAGGCCGTCAAGCTGCCGGACGGCATCGACGCCCGCACCGCCGCGGCCGCCCTGCTCAAGGGGATGACCGCCGAGTTCCTGATCCGCCGCTGCTTCCCGATCGCGGCCGGTGACGCGGTGCTGATCCATGCCGCCGCCGGCGGGGTCGGCCTGATCCTCAGCCAGTGGGCCCATTCCCTGGGCGCCCTGGTCATCGGCACCACCAGTTCGGACGCCAAGGCGGCGCTGGCGAAAGCCAACGGCTGCGACCACGTCATCCGCTACGATCAGGGCGACTTCGCCCCGCAGGTCCGCGAGCTGACCGACGGGGCCGGGGTCCGGGTCGTCTACGACGGCGTCGGCAAGACCACCCTGGAGGGCAGCCTCTCCAGCCTGGCCCGCCGGGGCATGCTGGTCACCTTCGGCAACGCCTCGGGCCCGGCCCCCGCCGTCGAGCCCCTGCGCCTCAGCCGGGGCGGCAGCCTGTTCCTCACCCGGCCCACCCTGGCCGACTATGTGACCACGGCCGAGGAGCTGGACGACAGCGCCGGCGCGGTGTTCGCGCAGATTCTCTCCGGCGCGGTGAAGATCGAGATCGGGGCGGAATTTGCCTTGAAGGACGCCAGAGCGGCCCATGAGGCGCTGGAGGCGCGGCAGACGACGGGTTCGACGCTGCTGATTCCGTAGGGCCTGCGAAGGGCTCTAGCGGCCCTTCTTCAGCGCCACATAGAAGGCCCCCTCGCCTCCGTGCCGGCGGTCGGCCTGCTGCACCCCGGCGACAAACCCCCGCAGCGGCGGCTGCGACAGCCAGAGCGGCGTCATCCCACGCAGGGTCTCGCGCCCGCCGCTGCCTTTGCCGGTGATCACCAGCACCAGCCGGTCGCCGCGCTCCACGGCGCTCAGGATATAGCGCTCGAGCACCGGCCGGGCCCGCTCCAGGGTCAGGCCGTGCAGGTCGACCCGGCCGGTGATGACCTCCCGCTCCTTGACCACCCGCCGCGAGCGGTTGGGCTCCAGGGGCTCGGGCGGCGGCTTGGGCTTGGTGACCTTCAGCGCCTTGGCCAGCGCCGCCCGCGCCTCCAGCTTCGGCGGCAGGGCGCTGGGCGCCTCAGGCTTCGCCGCCGCCGCCTTGGGGACCTTGCGCCCGGGCAGCGGCTTGACCGTCTCGGCCACCCGCGCCCACAGGGCGATTTCCTCGGGGCGCGGCGGCCGTTTCACGGCGCGGGCGCCGGGATCAGACGCCACATGTGCAGCCGGTGCTTCACGCGCCCCGCCTCCCGCCCGGCCGTATCGCCGCTGCCGATATAGAGGTCGGCCCGCACCTGGCCGCGGATCGCCCCGCCGGTGTCCAGGGCGGTGACCAGCCGGCTGTAGCGCGGAAAGGCCCCGGCCAGGCTCGGGGCCTGGCCGTCGATCCAGTACAGGGCCCCATAGTCGTGGTGGATCGCGTCGACCGCGATGGCCCGCCCGGCGGCCAGCGGGACGCCCGCCGCCCCGGTCGCCTCCTCGCCATTGTCGTCCTCCATGCGGAAGAAGACGTAGCGGGGATTGAGCCGCATGACGGCGTCCGCCTCCGGTCCGCGATGCGCCGCCAGCCAGTTGCGGATCGCGTCGCCGGAGGTGTTGTCGGCCGCCAGCAGGCCCTGGTCGCGCATCGGGGTGGCGATGCCCTTGAACGGCAGGCCGTTGGTGGCCGCGAACACCGCCCGCTTGCGCCGCCCGTCCGGCAGCACCAGCACGCCCGAGCCCTGGATCTGCAGGAAGAACAGGTCCTCCGGCCGCATCCAGGCCAGCGGCTGGGCCTCGTCCCTCGCCTCGATGGCGGCGCGGTCGGGATAGGGCGCCAGCACGCCATCCTGCAGCCGCGCCTCGCCCTTCCAGCCCGGCCGCGCCGGATCGGGGGCGAAGGCCGGGTCCTGGACGAGATCGGCGGGCCGGGGCCGCACCACGGCGGTGAACTCGCCCGTCCGCGAGAACCGGGCCTCGTACTGCGGAGAGAAGTAGGCGGTCAGCAGGCCCTCGCCGCCGACCGGCACCGCCCGGAAGCTCGCCTCCAGCAGGGCCCTGGCGTCGGGCCCGGCCAGCGGCCCGGCCGCGCGCACCCGGGCGCAGGCCTCGGCCAGCTGCGGCAGCGGCTTCAGGCGACAGCTGCGGGCCACGGCCGCCAGCGCCGCGGCATGGTCCTCCGCCTCCCAGCCGGGCAGGCGGGACAACGACAGTCCGGCCAGCGGCGGACGCGGCGGCTGCGGGGTTGGCCGGTCAGGGGTCGGAGCGGGCCTTGGCGGGGGCTCGCGAACTGGCCCGGTCGTTTCGCACGCCGAGAGAAGCAGGGCCGCGCCCAGCAGCGGAATCAGGAAACGAATCAACGCCATGCTCTCTCATACCCTTCTCGCGCTTGCCGGGAGAAGGTGGCCCCCGAAGGGGGTCGGATGAGGGCAGAGCGGACGAGGACGATTATCAACCGGGCTGTCCGGGCCAGGCAGTGCTTAACCGGAAGCCCGCGCTGCCCTCATCCGGCGCTTCGCGCCACCTTCTCCCGGCGAGCGGGAGAAGGATCGCGCCCAGCCTTAAGCCTCGGCGGCGTCCACGTTGACCAGCACCCAGTTCGGATCCCGGGTCGTCACGTCGCGCTCGAAGGTCCACAGCTCGGCGGTGCGGCGATCGTCGACGGCCTCGCCCTCGGCGTTCTTGGTGCGGGCCCGGAATTCGGCCAGGAAGCGCACGACGATATGGGCGATGTCGCCGTCCATGGTCGCGGACTCCAGATCGGCCCGCGGCGGGGTGTTGAACTCGACCGTCTCGCTGGCCCCCTCGGCCTCCCGGGCGGCGATGGCGCCCTCGAAGCTGTCATAGACGGCGGGCGACAGCAGCCGCTTCAGGGTCTCGCGGTCCCCTTCGGCAAAGGCGGTGACCACCATCTGGTAGGCGCCCTTGGCCCCGGCCAGGAAGTGGCCGATGTCGAAGTTGGCGTCCCGCGCCCTCAGCGCCGCCAGGCCGGTCAGCACCACCCCGTCGGGGATCGGCTCGGCGTCGGCGACCGGCGGCCGCGCCTCGCCCCGCTCGATGGCCTCGGCCTGGGCGTCCTCCGGCTGGCGACCGACCCGCCGGCCGAGCACCGAATAGAGCTGGTAAAGCACCACGCCGGCCAGGATGGCGAACAGGATGAGCTGGAGGGTCTGGTTCAAAACGGGGCCTGGCGGGTTTGTGAGGGACGAGGGTCTGACGGCTGTTGAGGGTGAATATAGGGCATGGAACGCGCCGCGTCAGGTTGGGGTTCGCTTCGCCGCCACAACACGCCGCGTTGCGCGTCCATTGGGGCCGTGATAGCGACCGCGCCTTCCATTTTCCTAAATCCCTGGACTGCCCGATCATGACCGACACCCAAGCCGGCGCCCCCAACGGTGAAGAGACCGTCCCCGGCATCCGGATCCTGGCCCAGTACATTCGCGACCTCTCCTTCGAGAACCCCCGCGCCCCCGACAGCCTGCGGGTCACCGGCGAGCAGCCGGCCATCGACATCGGCGTCGAACTGAACGCCAAGGGCCGTCCCGACGGCCTGTTCGAGGTCGAGCTGAAGCTGGTCGTCGACGCCAAGAAGGGCGCCGACCAGTCGTTCGCCATCGAGCTGGTCTACGGCGGCCTGTTCGAACTGGCGGGCGTGCCGCAGGAAGAACTGGAAGCGGTGCTGATGATCGAGGCCCCGCGCTTCCTGTTCCCCTTCGCCCGCCGCATCATCGGCGACCTGAGCAGCGACGGCGGCTTCCCGCCCTTCATGCTGGAGCCGATCGACTTCGCCGGCATCTACCAGTCCCGCCGCGCCCAGAACGGCGGCGAAGGCGTGGTGGTCGGCCAGGCCTAGTCCGAGCCGTTCCTCCCCCTTTGGGGGAGGGGGACCGCGCGCGAATACGCGCGTGGTGGTGGGGGCAGCGCCGGAATTCAGGGATTTCGCGCGCCTGCAAGCCAAGCGGCGGCGCTGCCCCCTCAGTCGTCGCCTGTCGGCGCCGCCAGCTCCCCCAGAGGGGGAGCGATTGCCGACCGGCTCTCAGCCCAGGCTGAGCCAGACAGCCTTGTCCGTCAGCACGTCCCGCACGAACGCCTCATGCGCCGCCCGTTCGTCGTCGGTGATCCGGCAGATCAGCGGCCGAGGCCGGGCGCCGTAGGCGGCCTGCACCGCCGCATGGGCGGCCCGCACGGCCATGGTGCTGGTCAGGTCCAGCGGGCGTTCCTTGCCCCCCTGCAGCTCCAGATAGACCATCGCCAGCAGGTTGGAGTCGATCAGCGCCCCGTGCTTGTCGCGCCCGGCCAGGCTGATCTTCATCCGCTTACAGAGGGCGTCCAGGGAGTTGTACATCCCCGGAAACTTCTTCTTGGCCATCACCAGGGTGCAGACCCAGCGATCCTCCGGCGGGGCCGGCCGGCCGCAGCGTTCCAGCTCGGCGTTGATGAAGCTGCGGTCGAACGGCGCGTTGTGCGCCACCAGGGTGTCCTCGCCGATGAACTCCAGAAAGGCGTCGACGACGCGCGGGTCGTGGAAGCGCGGCTTGTCCTTCAGGCTGGCCAGGGAAATGCCGTGCACCCGCTCGGCGTCCGGATCGATCGGCCGGTCCGGCTGGATGTACTGGTGGAATTCGCGGCCGGTCGGCATGTAGTCGACGACCTCGACACAGGCGATCTCGATGATCCGGTGACCGGACCGGGGATCCAGCCCCGTGGTTTCGGTGTCGAGTACGATGTGCCGCGCCATCGCCCTGTCTTAGGTCGCTTCGTTGCCGCGCGTCCAGCCGCCGCGCAGAGTTGCTAACACATGCCGCACCTGGTCCCGGGCATGGTCCAGGCCCTGGCCGGTGTCGATGACGAAATCGGCGCGCGCCCGCTTCTCGGCGTCCGGCGTCTGCCGCGCCAGGATGGCTTCGAACTTGTCTTCCGTCATGCCCGGCCGGGCCAGGACCCGCGCCCGCTGCTGGTCGGCGGGGGCGGAGACCACCACCACCGCGGCCATATTCTTCTCGCCGCCGGTCTCGAACAGCAGGGGGATGTCGAGGACGACGATGTCGGCCTGCCTCTCCGTCGCCTCCTGGAAGAAGCCGACCCGGCTGGCCCCGACCAGCGGATGCACGATGGCCTCCAGCCGCTTCATGGCGTCCGGGTCGTTCAGCACCTTCCGGCTCAGCCGTTCGCGGTCGACCGCGCCGTCGACGACCACATCGCCGAATTCCTGCTCCAGCGGCTCCACGGCCGCGCCGCCCCTGGCATACAGCCGATGCACCGCCGCATCGGCGTCATAGACCGGCACGCCCTCGGCGGCGAACAGGCCGGCGGTGGTCGACTTGCCCATGCCGATGGAGCCGGTGAGGCCAACGAGCATCATGGCGCAACTCCCAGGGCCTGAAGACAGAGGCTTCGCACATCGACATCGTCCGGCGGGGCCTGGCCGAAGAAGGCCTCGAAGCTGGGCGCGGCCTGGCGTATCAGCATCTCCAGCCCGTCGACCGTGCGGTGTCCGGCCGCCCGGGCGGCGGCCAGAAACCGCGTCTCCAGCGGCTTGTAGACCATGTCCATGACGACGGCGGCCGGCGGCAGGCTGCCAAAATCGATGTCCGGCCCGGCCCCGCCGCCCAGCCCCAGGGAGGTGGCGTTGACGACCAGGCCGGCGTCCGCCAGCGCCGCGCGATGGTCGCCGAAGCCAAAGCCGCTCGTCGCCCCGCCCACCGTCCGCGCCAGGCCGACGGCGCGTTCGGCGGTCCGGTTGATGATCCGCACGGCCGGGCTGCCGGCCATGACCAGCGCCGCCGCGGCGCCCCGCGCGGCGCCGCCGGCCCCGAGGATCACCGTCGGCGCGGCCGTCGGGTCATAGCCCGGCGCCTGCTCGAAGATGGCGTCCAGCATGCCCGGCCCATCGGTGTTGCGCGCCACGATGCTGCCGTCGGCCGGAAAGGTCAGCAGGTTGGCGGCCCCCGCCTTCTCGGCCAGCTGGCCGGCCAGGTCGCTGAGCTCGAGCGCCGTTTCCTTGAATGGAATGGTGACGTTGACGCCCTTGATCACCCCGCCGCGCAGCGCCGTGGCGAAGGCGGCGAACCCGTCCTGCGGCACATTGAACGGCACATAGACCGCATCGAGGCCGGCCGCCGCGATCCAGGCGTTATGGATCACCGGGCTGAGACTGTGGGTGACCGGACAGCCGGCGACGCCGGCCACCAGGGTGGCGCCGCTGACGCTCATATGCCCAGCGCCCCATGCCGGCGCAGCAGGTCCAGCAGGCCCAGCATCGGCAGGCCGAGGATGGTGAAATAGTCGCCCTCGATCTTCGAGAACAGCTGCACCCCTTCGTCCTCGAGCCGGTAGCAGCCCACCGAGCCCAGGATCCCCTCGCCCTGGCGGCCCAGCCAGGCCTCCAGGAAGTCATCGCTGAACGGCCGCATCGTCAGGCTGGCCGAGGGAACCTCGCGCCAGATCGGCTGGCCGTCCAGGGCCACCACCACGGCCGAATGCAGCTGATGGCGCTGGCCGCGCAGCAGTTTCAGCCGCGCGCGGGCATCGTCGACGGTCGTCGCCTTGTCGAACAGCCGGCCCTCGAAATCGAGCGTCTGGTCGGCCCCGATGACCAGGGCGCCGGGCCGCTTGCCGCTGGCCCGCACCGCCTTCAGCTCGGCCAGGGCGTCGGCCACCTCGCGCGGCGTGGCGTTCTCGGCCAGCAGGGAAGCCTTGGCGGCGTCCTCGTCGACCCCGGGCGAAATCGCTTCATGGGCGACCCCGGCGGCGCTCAGCAGCGCCCGTCGCGCCGAGGAGGTCGAGGCCAGAACGACAGGCCGGCTCACAGCGGCGCCTCCACCTGGCTGCGGTTGCCGTGCAGCAGGTTGATGATCGCCGCCGCCGTCTCCTCGACCGAGCGCCGCGTCACATCGATCACCGGCCAGCCCTCCCGCTCGAACAGCCGTCGGGCATGGATGATCTCCTGGCGGATGGCGTCGGTGTCGGCATAGTCGGCGCCCCGGTCTTCCTTCAGCGACAGCAGCCGGTTGCGGCGGATCTGGCTCAGCCGGTCGGGGCTGGCGATCAGGCCGACGATGAGGATGTCCTTGCGCAGCTCCTGCAGCTGCGGCGGCACGGGCATGTGCGGCACCAGCGGGATGTTGGCCGCCCTCACCCCGCGATGGGCCAGGTAGATGCAGGTCGGGGTCTTGGAGGTGCGCGAGACGCCGACCAGCACCACGTCGGCCTGGTTCAGGTCCTTCGGCCCGCCGGCCCCGTCGTCATGGCCGATGGCGTAGTTCAGCGCCTCCATGCGGTCGAAATAGTCGCTGTCCAGGGCGTGCTGCGCCCCGACCCGCGAGGAGACGGCGATGCCCAGGTAGCGGCTCATGCTGGCCATGACCGGGTCGAGCGGCGCGATGCAGGGCATCTCCAGCCCCCGGCAGCCCTCTTCCAGGGCGGCGCGCAGTTCCGGCTCGGCGATGGTGTGCATGACGATGCCCGGCGCCGCGGCGATCTCCTCCAGCGCCCGCTCCATCTGCCGGGGCGAGCGGACCAGGGCGTAGATATGCTCGATGGGCAAGGTGTCGCTGAACCGGGCGCAGACGGCCCGGGCCATGGCGTTGAGGGTCTCGCCGGTGGAATCCGACACGAGATGGACGTGGAAATAGGTGGCGATGCGGGCCGGCGCGGTCATGTGGCTGTTCCATAACGCCGGCGGCGGGGAGGAACCAGCCTGTGGATGGGTCGTTAAGAGATCGTTAACCGGTCCACAACGGTCCCCCGCCTCAGGGCGCCCCGCCGGAGCCCGGTGGATTAACCTTTCATTTACCTTTTCCAGGTCCACAGCCCCCGGGTTCGGGATGGCCTGTCCAATGGTCCGGGTGGGGACGGTTCTAGCGACTCCCGTTCATTCGCCGCGGCGCCCCGCGATCCGCTGTCGAATCCCGTACCGGAATCAGCCGCTTGCCGATCCGTCCCCACTATCCCCAGGCCGCCGGGAGTCTGTGGGAATCCGCTTGGCGGGCCTGCCCTGGCCCTGGGCGCCGTCGCCGCGGCGTCAGGGTTATCCCCGTCATCCCCTCGCCCAGCCTTCCTCTACCCCTCTAAATTAATATTCTATTAAGACTTTAAGGAGGGGCCTTGCGTGTGGGGGGCTCTTGCTTTGAGAGGTCGGCGGCGCAAGAAGGCAGGCCATGACGCCCGCTCCGCTTTCCCCCCTCCTCCGTGTCCTCGCCGGCGAGACGCTCGAGCGCCCGCCCGTCTGGTTCATGCGCCAGGCCGGACGGTATCTGCCCGAGTATAGGGCGGTGCGGGCCACGGCGCCCGACTTCATCGCCTTCTGCCACGATCCGGAGAAGGCCTCCGAGGTCACCCTGCAGCCGCTGCGCCGCTTTCCCTTCGATGCGGCCATCGTCTTCGCCGACATCCTGCTGATCCCGGGGGCGCTGGGCCAGAAGGTCTGGTTCGAGGCCGGCGAAGGCCCCCGGCTGGGCGAGCTTCCCTCGCTCGACAGCATGGCCGGCGAGATCGACGCCTCCACCGATCGCCTGTCGGCCATCGGCCAGACCCTGTCGCTGGTCCGCGCCCAGCTGCCGGCCGACAAGACCCTGATCGGTTTCGCCGGCGCCCCCTGGACGGTGGGCAGCTACATGATCGAGGGCCGCTCCTCGGACCGCTCCCGGGCCCGCACCTTCGCCTATGAGCAGCCGGAGGCCATGGACCGGCTGATGGACATCCTGGCGGAGTCCACCGCCCGCTACCTGGCCATGCAGGAGGAGGCGGGCGCCCAGGTGCTGAAGATCTTCGAAAGCTGGGCCGAGGGCCTGCCGGAGGATCTCTTCCATCGGCTGGTGATCCGTCCGCACCGGCTGATCCTCAAGCGGCTGAAGGAGCTGGGCGTCACGGCTCCGGTCATCGGCTTCCCGCGCGGCGCCGCCGCCTATGCGGAAACCTACGCCGACCAGGTGGATGTCGCCTGCGTGGCGCTCGACACCGCCGCCCCGGCCGCGCTCGGCAAGAGCCTGCAGAAACAGGTGGCCATCCAGGGCGCCCTGGATCCCCTGCTGCTGCGGGCCGGCGGCCCCGAGCTCGACCGCCGCGTCGACCAGCTGCTCCAGCAATGGGGCGATGGCCGCTACATCTTCAATCTCGGCCACGGCATCCTGCCGGACACCCCCATCCCCCATGTCGAGCGGGTGCTGAAGATGGTCACCGGCAAGTGAGCGCCTCCGAAGCGGGACGAAAGATCGCCATCGTCCTGTTCAACCTCGGGGGCCCCGATGGTCCGGACGCGGTCGAGCCCTTCCTGTTCAACCTGTTCAACGACCAGGCCATCATCGGCCTGCCGGGCATCGTCCGCACGCCGCTGGCGAAACTGATCTCCCGCCGCCGCGCCCCGCTGGCCCAGGGCAACTACGCGCTGATGGGCGGCGGCTCGCCCCTGCTGCCCGAAACCCGCAAACAGGCCGACGCCCTGCGGGCCTCCCTGTCCGCGGCCCTCCCCGGCGACGAGGTCCGCTGTTTCATCGCCATGCGCTACTGGCATCCGTTCACCGAAGAGACGGCGGCGGAGGTGGCGGCCTTCGGCCCGGACGAGATCCTGCTGCTGCCGCTCTACCCGCAGTATTCGACGACCACGACCGGATCGTCGCTGAAGGCCTGGAACGCCGCCTACAGGGGCAGTGGCCGCAGTCGCACGATCTGCTGCTGGCCGGCCGGCGAGGCCCTCCTCGAGGCCCAGGCGCGGCTTATCGAGGCCGCCTGGAGCGCCAGCGGCCATGACGGTCCCGTCCGCCTGCTGTTCAGCGCCCACGGCCTGCCCGAAAAGATCATCAAGGCCGGCGACCCCTACCAGGCCCAGGTCGAGGCCACCGCCGCCGGCGTCGCCGCCCGGCTCTCCGGCCAATGGGACTGGAAGATCAGCTACCAGAGCCGTGTCGGTCCGATGAAATGGATCGGCCCCAACACCGAGGAAGAAATCCACGCCGCCGCCAGGGCGGGCCTCGCCCTGGTCGTCGTCCCCATCGCCTTCGTCTCCGAACACATCGAGACCCTGGTCGAACTCGACATCGAATATGGCAATATGGCACGCCGCGAAGGCTGCCCGGCCTACGTCCGCGTCCCGGCCCTCGGCGTCGACGCCGGCTTCATCGCCGGCCTCGCCGATCTGGCCGCCCAGGCGCTCGGCCGCGAAGGCCTCGACAGCGACGGCTCCTACAGATGCCCGGGCTTCAGCAAATGTCCAAGAGCCGCTAAAAGCGCCGCATGACCTTCCTCGCCGGACATTACGACCTGCTGCGCGGCCTGCACATCATCGCGGTCATCGCCTGGATGGCCGGCATGCTCTACCTGCCCCGGCTCTACGTCTACCACACCCGCGCCGCCCGCGGCTCGGAGATGGACACCACCTTCCAGGAGATGGAGGTCAAGCTCCTCCGCATCATCATCAATCCGGCGATGGTCGCCTCCTGGCTGTTCGGCATCCTGCTGATCCTCGCCGACACCGGCCTGCGGGGCGGCGACTGGAGCTGGCTTGGCCAGCCCTGGATCGTCGTCAAGCTGATCGGGGTGGTGCTGATGTCCGGCTGGCACGGCTTCCTGGCGGGAGCCCGCAAAAAGTTCGCCGCCGGGACCAACAGCCGCTCGGAGAAGTTCTGGCGGATGAGCAACGAACTGCCCTTCCTGCTGGCCATCGTCATGGTCCTGGCCGTCACCACCCAGTTCCTCAGCCGCTGATTTCGCTCATCTCTTGAACCGGGCGCGGCGGCGTCCCACCTTGACGTGAGCGGAGCCCTGTGGTTCCCCTCACGGCGCTGCTTCGGCAGTCTCCTCTTTCCGGCCCCTCCGCGCTGCGACCAGCGCCGACGACCAGCCGGATCCCCGAACGAAACATCCCATAGCCGCATCCGACCAAGGTCCGGCGTTCAAGCGATCCAAAGGGCGCCTCGCGTCCTGACACCCAGAGTCCAACTATGTCTGAAGACACCCCCATCGAAACCGAAACCCCCGAAACCGCCGAGACCGACGCCGCCGAGACTGCCTCCGACATCGGTCATGACGCGGGCCACGAGGAAGGTCCCGACACCACCGCCGTCGCGGCCGGCCCGGACGACGCCGTCACCGGCGACGAGGGCGACGACGAACTGGCCGCCGTGGTGGCCGAGCTCGGCTTCACCCGCATGTCCCTGCAGCAGCTGAAGGACACCCCGCCCGCCGACCTGCTGGCTCTGGCCGAGAAGCTGGAGGTCGAGAACGCCAACTCCATGCGCAAGCAGGACATGATGTTCTCGATCCTGAAGACCCTCGCCGAGGAAGGCGTGGAGATCTCGGGCTCGGGCACCATGGAAGTGCTCAGCGACGGCTTCGGCTTCCTGCGCTCGCCGGAAGCCAACTATCTGCCTGGCCCCGACGACATCTATGTCTCGCCCAGCCAGATCCGCAAATTCGGCCTGCGCACCGGCGATTCCGTCGACGGCGGCGTCCGCGCCCCGCGTGAGGGCGAGCGCTACTTCGCCCTGGTCGACGTCAAGCAGATCAACTTCGAGCCGCCGGAAAACGTCCGCCACAAGGTCCATTTCGACAACCTGACCCCGCTTTATCCGGAGTCGCGGCTCAACATGGAACTGCCCGATCCGACCATCAAGGATCGCTCGGGCCGGGTCATCGACATCGTCGCCCCGCTCGGCAAGGGCCAGCGCTGCCTGATCGTCGCCCCGCCGCGGGTCGGCAAGACGGTGATGCTGCAGAACATCGCCAAGTCGATCGAGACCAACCACCCCGAATGCTATCTGATCGTCCTGTTGATCGACGAGCGGCCGGAAGAAGTCACCGACATGCAGCGGACGGTGAAGGGCGAGGTCATCGCCTCCACCTTCGACGAACCGGCGACCCGCCACGTCCAGGTGGCCGAGATGGTCATCGAGAAGGCCAAGCGCCTGGTCGAGCACAAGCGTGACGTGGTCATCCTGCTGGACTCGGTCACCCGTCTCGGCCGCGCCTACAACACCACCGTCCCCAGCTCCGGCAAGGTGCTGACCGGCGGTGTCGACGCCAACGCCCTGCAGCGTCCCAAGCGCTTCTTCGGCGCGGCGCGCAACATCGAGGAAGGCGGCTCTCTCACCATCATCGCCACCGCCCTGATCGACACCGGCAGCCGGATGGACGAGGTCATCTTCGAAGAGTTCAAGGGCACCGGTAATTCGGAAATCATCCTCGACCGCAAGGTCGCCGACAAGCGCATCTTCCCGGCCATCGACGTGCTGAAGTCCGGCACCCGCAAGGAAGAGCTGATCACCCCGAAGGACCAGCTGACCAAGACCTACATCCTGCGCCGCATCCTGAACCCCATGGGCAGCCAGGACGCCATCGAGTTCCTGCTCGACAAGCTGCGCCAGTCGAAGACCAACAGCGACTTCTTCCAGTCGATGAATACCTAGGAGCTCAGGCTCCGTCCTCCCTCCCCATCATGGGGAGGGTGTCATGCTGCGCATGACAGGTGGGGAAGTCGGATGAAGGGCGCCAATCTTCCGGGATTGGCGCCCTTTGCTTTTAGGCCCCTGCGCCGTCGGCATCGGCTCTTCCGCAAAAGGGGAGGGATTACGCCACGTCGGCCTTTCCGCCGTCACACTGCCGCGCCATACTGTATCAACTGATACAAAGAGAGCTGGCATGGACGAGCCCATCCTGATCATCGGCGCCGGCATGGCCGGGCTGTTCACCGCCCTGGCCCTGGGCAGCCGGGGCCATCCCGTGACCATCCTCGAGCGCGACCCGCCGCCGCCGGAAGGCGGAGCCGACGCGGCGTTCGAGGGCTGGAACCGCCGCGGCGTCGGCCATCTGCGCCACAGCCACGCCTTTCTCGCCCGCCTGCGCTCCATCGTCGTCGAGCGTCACCCGGCCCTGCACCAGCGTTTGATGGACGCCGGCTGCCAGGAGCTGACCTTCGCCTCCGGCCTCAGCCCCGCAGCCGCCGCCCGCTATCGGCCCGAGCCCGGCGACGAGACGCTGACCGTCCTCACCAGCCGCCGCACCACCCTGGAGCTGGTCCTTCGCCAGTATGTCACCGAACTGCCGGGGGTCACCCTGCGCAGCGGGGTCAACGTCGCCGGCCTGGCCGGCGCGATGAAGAACGGCGTCTTCGTCTGCGAGGGGTTGCGTCTCGATGACGGCGAGGTGCTGCCGGGCCTGGTCGTCGACGCCGCCGGGCGCTCCAGCCAGAGCTTCGACTGGCTGGCCGAGGCCGGCGTCGTCGTGCCGGAGGAGGAAGAGGACGCCGGCATCCTCTACTACACCCGCCATTACCGCCTGCTGCCCGGCCAGGGCGAGCCCGAGCGCGGCGCGGTTCCCGGCGCCGGCGACCTGGGCTTCATCAAGTACGGCGTCTTCCCGGCCGACAACGGCTGCTTCTCGATCACCCTGGCGGTGCCGGAGATCGAGGAGGCGCTGCGCAAGGCGGTCATGCACCCCGAGACCTTCGACGCCCTCTGCGCCCAGATGCCCGGCATCGCCCGCTGGACCGATCCGGCCCGGTCCGAACCGGTCAGCAAGGTGTTCGGCATGGGCGATCTGCGCAGCCGCTGGCGGGACATGGCCCCCGGCGACAAGCCGCTGGCCCTGAACCTGTTTCCGATCGGCGACGGCCTGGTGCGGACCAACCCGCTATACGGGCGCGGCTGCAGCTTCGCGGCGGTCACCGGTGAACTGGTGGCCCAGACCCTGGAGGCGGAACGCGACCCCACCGCCCGCGCCGTGGCCTTCTCACAAACCCTCAAGGCCGAGCTTCGCCCCTACTACGAGGACATGCGCACCCAGGACCGCGCCGCCATCCGCCGCGCCCGTCATGCGCTCAACGCCGCCTATCGGCCGGGCTTCAAGGCCCGGCTGGTGAAGAGCTTCACCGACGACGCCATCGCCATCGCCATCCGCCGCGATCCGGCCCTGCTGCGCGAATTCATGCGCGGCTTCCACATGCTGGAGGACAGCCGCGCCTGGCTGAAGCGGCCAGGCAATGCGGTCAAGGTGCTGGGCGCCTGGGCGACCCCCCGGGCGATGAAGCGCCAGTGGTACCCGGCCAAGCTGGGTCCGGAGCGGGTGGAGATGCTGACCACGGTCGGGGTCGATCCGCAGGAAGATCCCCGGCGTCTGGGGTTCGCCTGAGGCTACTCGCCGAAGCCCTCGCCCGGCGTCAGAGGTTCCAGCCGGATCAGCCGGCTGTCCTCGACCCCGGCGGTGCGGTGCTTGACGAGCTCTCGGTAGGCCGGGTCGGTGACCATGGCCAGGAAGGCGCCGCCGCCAGGATACTCGGCGATGAAGGCCAGGTCCCAGTGTTCATCCGGCGGGCCGGTGACCACCGTCTCCGGCCGTCCCGCCCAGACCTGCCTGCCGCCGACCCGCGCGAACACCTCGGCGCTCTCGCGGCCATAGGCCCGATAGGCCTCCAGGCCGCTCAGCCCCTTGCCGTGATTGGGATGATCGGTCGGATACTCGGCCAGCGATCTCAGCCGCACCAGGTTCAGCATCTGGATCGGCCTGTCGCGCGGCAGGGCCTTGAAGGCGTCGAACTGCGGGCGGGTCGGATCGATGCTGCCGGTCATGCGCGTGTCCTTGGTCTAGTCCTTCAGGGGATCGGCCGCGTCCGCCGCCCCGTAGGTCAGCGACAGGAAGACATCCTCCAGGTCGGGGTCCTCCGTGGCGATGTCGCGGATGTGCAGGCCCTGGGCCCTCACCGCCGCCAGCACCTGCTCGACGCTCGACTGGCCGGTCTTGTAGGTCACCGCAAAGGCCCCGCCGGCCCGCAGCTTCGTCTCGAAGCCCGTCAGCGACGGGGCGTTCGCCACCGGCTCCTCGGGCGTGACCACCACATTGCGGGTGTCCAGGCGCTTCAGCAGGGTCGCCGTCGGCTCGCTGGCCACCACCTCGCCGCGGTTGATGATGGCGATGCGGTCGCACAGCTCCTGGGCTTCTTCCAGGTAGTGGGTGGTCAGGACGATGGTGACGCCCTGGCGGTTCAGCTCCAGCACATAGGCCCACAGCTGCTTGCGCAGCTCGACATCGACCCCGGCGGTCGGCTCGTCGAGGATCAGCACCGGCGGATTGTGCACCATGGCCTTGGCCACCATCAGCCGCCGCTTCATGCCGCCCGACAGCTGGCGCACATAAGCCTTGGCCTTGTCCGACAGCCCCATGGCCGCCAGCAGCTCGGCGGTGCGGCGCTCGGATTTCTTGACGCCGTACATGCCGGCCTGGGTCTCCAGCGACTCCTCGGGGGTGAAGAAGACGTCGGCGGCCAGTTCCTGCGGCACCACCCCGATGGCGGCGCGGGCGTCGCGGGGCCGCTCGTCGATGTCGCGGTCCCAGATCTTCACCGTGCCAGAGGTCTTGCGGGTCAGCCCGGCCAGGATGTTGATGAAGGTGGACTTGCCGGCCCCGTTGGGCCCCAGCAGGCCGAAGATCGAGCCGCGCGGAATCTGCAGGTCGATGCCGTTCAGGGCCCGTTTCTCCGGCGTGGTCTTGGTGCCGGCGTAGGTCTTGAAGACGCCTTTGGCCTCGATGGCGTAGTCGGGCAGGTCCATGGGTATCCGATCGGCGTCTGGGCAGAAAACAGGGCCACGGCCAGCAGGGCGCTTTTCCTGTGGCGGGCTAGGCTCTAGGTATGCCCCCAAGCGGCCTACGCCAAGGCCGCGCCCGCTTTTCATTCGAGACGTCGCATGGCCCGCAAAGCCCCCGCCACCCGCCCAACCAACACC
>SDZP01000007.1 GCA_004144935.1 Caulobacteraceae bacterium
ATCAGAAGCTGATCGACAACACCGAGGGACCGCTGGTCGCGGACCTGCGCACCCCCTGCGTCGGCGGCCGGCCCGCCTGCGTGTTCATCAAGCGCCGGCCGGCGGTCGACCGCTTCGCCAACCACAACAGTTCGACAACCCTGACGACGCCGGAGGCGGTATTTTCCCCGCTGGAACTGGAGGCCATCGCCGCCTTCTGCCGCGATATGGGGCTCGACTGGGGCGGACTCGACATCCTTCGGGACAAGGACGGTCGTATCTATGTCGTGGACGTCAACAAGACCGACATGGGGCCGCCGATCGCCCTGCCCCTGAAAGACAAATTGAGAGCAACATCCTTGCTAGCCGCCGCTTTCCTCACTCTAATTAATCAAGAATCCGGGACGGGCGCCGCCGCATGATTCCTTTCGTCAGAGAGATCGAGTTCGAATACGGAGCCTGCGACCGGGTCTCCCCGCTCATCCGCCGCGTGGTCGCGCGCAACCCCGGGCCGTTCACCTTCAAGGGCACGGGCACCTATATCGTCGGCACGGGCGACGTCGCGGTGATCGATCCCGGTCCAGACCTGGACGAGCATCTGGAAGCCATCCTGGCCGCCACCGCCGGCGAGCGGATCACCCACATCTTCGTCACCCACAACCACGCCGACCATTCACCCCTCGCCCGGCCGCTCAGCGAGCGCACCGGGGCGACCATCTATGCCTGCGCCAAGCAGGGTGTGCCGACCGAATCCGAAGTGCGGATGGAGGCCGGCGACGACCGCAACTTCCGCCCCGACGTCGGCCTTTGCGACGGCGGCGTTTTCCGGGGCGGCGACTGGACCCTCGAGGCGATACCGACGCCCGGCCACACCTCCAACCACATCTGCTACGCCCTGCTGGAAGAGAACGCCCTGTTCAGCGGCGATCACATCATGGGCTGGTCGACGACGGTGATCAGTCCGCCCGACGGCGACATGGGCGACTATTTCCAGAGCCTGGAGACCATCAAGGCGCGGGACTTCTCGACGCTGTGGCCGACGCATGGCCCGCCGATCACCGACCCCGCCCCCTTCGTCCAGGCCTACATCGACCACCGCAGGACCCGGGAAAAGCAGATCCTCGCCGCCCTTGCCGGCGGCCACACCCGGATCAAGGCCCTGGTGCCGGACCTCTACAAGGACGTGGACTCGCGGCTCTACCCCGCCGCCGCCCACTCGGTGATGGCGCACATGGTGCAGATGGTCCGTGACGGCCGCCTGGTCACCGACGGCGAGCCGACACTGGACAGCGACTACCGGCTGCCGACCTGACGCTTACGGGTTCAGCGCCGCCGTCAACCGGCCGATGCGGCGGCAGTTGGCGCCCATGTCGGTGGCGCCGACCCGGCTGATCGAGCGGATGTCGATCCGCGAGCCGACGCCCTGGGCCCGCACCCGTACGGCCACATCGTCCTTGAAACGGTAGAGCAGGCTGGTGGCGGTGGCTTCCAGCCTGCCGGCGCGCACGTCGTCGGTGACGATGGTCAGGCCCTCGGCAAGCATGGCCGCCTTGATGGCGGCGAAGGCCTGCGCCGGCTGCAGGGAGACCATGGCCGGACGGGCGGCCGAACAGGTCTCGCTGTTGATCTCGGCGATCGGCCGTCCGGCGAAGGTCCCGGCGTCGAGCGGCACGACAGGGTTGGGCTCGACGATGTTGGCGTCCGGGCCCCGGGCCGACATGATGTTGTCGGTAAACAGCAAGGGCTCCGACCAGTCGGTGGCGACGTCGTGGATGCGCGGCGACTGCGCCTCCCACCAAGCTAGCCCGGCGAAGCCGCCCAGACTGACCAGGGTCACGAACACGGCCAGCAGCGCCTTGCGCCAGTATCGCTTCCAGCCGGCGATGGCGGCGATCAGCAGGCCGACGAAACTGACCAGCAGGCTCACCATGGCGGCGGCCGGGGCCCAGCCGAGATTGGCGGCCGGTCCTTCGGTCAGCACCGACTGGTAGCCCTCGCGCCAGTCCCACTGGTGCAGCCACATGCCGGCCGCCCCGACCAGGACGATCAGCGCGGGCGCGAAGGCCAGGGCGACGGTCAGGGTCAGCAGGTGGTCGATCAGGCCGGTCTTCGGCTTGACCGGCTTGCGACCGCCGGCCGGAAGCGGGGTGAAGGACAGGGGCGGCTCGTCGCTGGCCGCGAAGCTGGAGTCGCTGCTCTTGAGGCTGGCCGGGAAGGCCATGGCGTCGGCCGCCGCGGGGTCCTGGGCACGCTCGACCTGGTTCCTGACCAGGGCCGGCTCGCCGATCGCCGCCACGGCGGCGCCCAGCGGCGTCATCCCCGGCATGCTGGGCAGGGCGTCCGGGACATCCTCGCGATCGGCCTTCTTCCTGCCAGCGACATGCTCGGTGCGCGGCGGCTCGGAGGCGCCGGGCGTCCAGGTCAGCGGCAGGTCGCCTTCCGGGATCAGGTCGGGCGTCGGTGACGACGCATCGCCCGAAGGCATGTAGGGCGTGGCGCTCACCTCAGCCCTGGACCCTTCGGCCTGGGGCGCGTCGGTCCTGGGCTCCGGCGGAGGCTCACGAACCGGCGTCACCTTGAGGGGCTCTTCGCGATGGGTGTCGTCGCGGGTGAACATCATGCCGCCGGCCACGGCCGCGGCGGCCCCCGCGATCAGCGCCTCGGCGATCGGGGCGGGCCCGGGAACGGCTTTGGCGACCGGCTCCGGCGCCGGCGGATCGGCGGGATCGGCCAGCAGGGACTGGACAGACGCGTCGAGGTCTTCCCTGACGTCCGGAGCTTTCTCGGCCTCGGCGACGTCGGGGATATCGTCGGCGGCGCCGGCGACATTCCCTTCCTCGGGCCCATCCTCAGGCGCCGCCTCGGCTTGCGGCGTTTCAGCGGCGGCCGGAAAGCCGAGGCCCTCCGCCTCCGCGCCGGCCGCCGCCGCTTCAAAAGGGTCGGCGGTCTCCGGGGCTTCCGGCGCGGCCGGCTCGGGCGCGTGAATCACCGGATCAGGTTCGGATCTCAGCGCCATGCTGGGCGTTGCGGCGGCGGCGGCCATCGCCGCCATCAGCGGCACCTCCGGCAACACATAGTCGGCGAAGCGGGCGCGCAGCACCTTCTTGTCGATCTTGCCCGTGGCGCCCAACGGGATGTCATCGACGAAGACCACGTCATCGGGGGTCCACCACTTGGCGATCTTGCCGGAGAGGAAGTCGATGAACTCCTCCTTTGTCGCCGTCTCGCCCGGCTTCAGCTTGACCAGCAGCAGCGGCCGCTCGTCCCATTTGGGATGCAGGATGCCGATGACCGCCGCCAGTTCCGCCTTGGGATGACCCATGGCGATGTTCTCGATGTCGATGGTGCTGATCCACTCACCGCCGGACTTGATCACGTCCTTGGCGCGGTCGGTGATCTGCATGAAGCCTTCGGGGTCGATGGTGGCCACGTCGCCAGTGTCGAAGAAACCCTCGACGTCCAGGATCGTGCCGCCGGCCCCCTTGAAGTACTGGCCGACCACAAAGGGGCCCTTGACCATCAGGTGTCCGAAGGTGCTGCCGTCGTGCGGCAGCTTCCTGCCCTCGTCGTCGGTCAGCTTCATCTCGATGCCATAGGGCGGACGACCCTGCTTCAGCTTGTAGGGCATCTGCTCGTCGTAGGAGAGCTTGGCCACCCGGGCGTTCGGCGAGCCGAGCGTGCCCAGCGGCGAGGTCTCGGTCATACCCCACGCGTGCAGGACGTCGACGTCGTAGCGCTCCTTGAAGCCCCGGATCAGGCTTTCGGGGCAGGCCGAGCCGCCGATCACCACCTTGGTCAGGTGCGGCAGTTTCAGGCTCTTGGCGTCCAGTTCGGCCAGCAGCATCTGCCAGACGGTCGGCACGGCGGCGGAGAAGGTCACCTGTTCGCCGTCGAGCAGTTCGTAGATCGAGGCGCCGTCCATCTTGGAGCCCGACATGACCATCTTGGCGCCGACCGCCGGACAGGCGAAGGCGGTGCCCCAGGCGTTGGCGTGGAACATCGGCACCACCGGCAGGACGGTGTCGACGCCCGACATGCCCAGCACGTCCTTCTGCAGGCCGACCAGGCAGTGGATGACGTTGGACCGGTGGCTGTAGAGCACGCCCTTGGGGTCGCCCGTGGTGCCGGAGGTGTAGCAGAGGCCGCAGGCGGTGTTCTCGTCGAAGCCGCCCCAGGCGCATTGCTCCGACTGGCCGGCGATGGCGGTCTCGTAGCAGTGGGCGGCGCCCCATTTCATCGACGGCACGCCGTGGATCTTGAACCCCGGCATGTGGCTCTGGTCGGTCATCACCACCACATGCTCGACCGTCGGGCACTGGGCGAGGATGGCCTCCAGGATCGGCACGAAGGTCAGGTCGACGAAGATGATCTTGTCTTCGGCGTGGTTGATGATCCAGGCGATCTGCTCGGGATGCAGGCGCGGATTGAGCGTGTGGCAGACGGCGCCGATGCTCATGATGCCGTACCAGGCTTCCATGTGGCGGGCGGTGTTCCAGGCCAGGGTGGCGACCCGGTCGCCGAGGGTGACGCCCAGCTGCAGCAGCAGGTTGGAGACCCGCTTGGCGCGCCCGTGGATCTGGCCGTAGGTCGTGCGGACGATGGGTCCCTCGACCGAGCGCGAGACCACTTCGACGTGGCCATGCCAGTTCTTCGCGTGGTCCAGGATCTTGTCGACCGTCAAGGCCTGGTCCTGCATGAGGCCGCGCATACGCTTCACCTTCCCCGAGTTACACTTCTTCCGCCCCACGCTACCGGGCCGGATGCCGCAGCGCAAACCGGCGCCGCCTACGGGCGAGCAGAATCCTGCTGTTCAAGCACCAGGCGCACGGTGCGCCGGCCCTGCCCGCGCCGGACCTCGAGCGCGACCTGCTCGCCTGGCGCTCCGGCGAGCGCGGCGGAGAGGGTCTCCAGCCCACCGCCGTTGCTGGCGATGACGACATCTCCGGTTCGCAGGCCGGCGCGGGCGGCGGGACCAAGGGGGTCCAGCTGGGTGATGCGGCCCTCGCCGCCGACGATGGCCAGGCGCACGCCGGCCCAACCCTCGGGCGGCGGCGCGTCGGCTTCCATCGCCAGCGCCGGCGCGGCGGCCAGCAGCAGGCCGCCGCCGCAAAGGCCGCGCAGCATCATCCGTCTCGTACCGCTCATCAGACGTCCCGACTTGAACCCCGTCGCCGATTGTCCAGCCGGTCAGGCGGTGGTCAACGGCGTCAGATTGACGCCTTGCCGCAGGGCCGTGGCCGAATTTGGCTCGGGATATGAAGTTTCAGCTGAGCGACTTGACCAGCGCCTCGGCGGCCGGCTCGAAGGCCCCGTCGCTGTCGACGCGCCGCCAGGTCATCTGGCCCAGGTCGCGGGTCAGCTGGGCGTCGAGCACCTCGCCCGTGGCGTCCGAGGCATCGCCCGTGCGGCCGGCGATGCGGTCGTGCAGCAAGGCGGCAGGGGCTTCCAGCCACAGGCCTTCGAAGGCGACGCCGGCGCGGCGGGCGACATCGGCGGCGGCGGCCCGTTCCTCGGGCTTCATGAAGACGGCGTCGAGGATGACGGCGCGGCCGGCGGCCAGGGCCTGTCGCGCGTCGTCGAACAGCTGGCCGTAGACCCGGGGGCTGACCTCCGGGTCGTAGGCTTCCGCCGGAAGGCGCTCCAAGGGCGCGACGCCCCAGAGCCGCTTGCGGATTTCGTCACTGCGCAGGATGACGGCGCCGGGGGAGGCGCCCAGGCCCGGGGCGGCGATGCGGGCGAAGGTCGACTTGCCGGAGCCGGACAGGCCGCCGACGGCGGCCAGCACCGGCTTCACCGGCTCCAGGTGCGCCAGGGCGGCGGCCAGGTAGGCGCGGCTGGCCTCGATATCGCCGCCGTGGGCCTGGACATGGCAGCGTACGCCGGCCCGCACGGAGAGGGCCAGCGGCAGGGCCTCCAGGCCGCTCCACAGCCCTTCCGGCAACAGCCGCGCCCCTTCGTCGAGCCAGGCCGACAGCACCCGCACGGCGGCGTCGCGGCGGCGGCGGAAGTCGAGGTCCATCAGCAGGAAAGCTACGTCGTAGAGGACATCGATCTCCGACAGGGTGTCGTTGAACTCGATGCAGTCGAACAGGATCGGCCGACCATCCTCGAGCAGGATGTTGCCCAGGTGCAGGTCGCCGTGGCAGCGGCGCACCCAGCCCGCTTCCAGCCGCTCGGCCAGCAGGCCCTCAAGTCTGGCGCGCTCGGCGTCGGTGGCGGCGATCAGGGCCTCGACGGGGTCTCTGCCCAGCTTCGGGATCAGGTCCTTCAGCAGGCTGGCGTTGGAGCGGATGGTGTAGCTCATGCCGCCGGCCGGCTCGGCCTGGCGGGTCACCGGGGCCTCGGCGTGGAAGCGGGCGATGGCGCGGCCCAGCTGGTCGCTGAGCTCGCCGTCGACGGCGTAGGGCTGCTCGGCCAGCACGGCGGTCTCGTCGAAGCGGCGCATCTCCAGCACCGATTCCACCCGCTCGCCCGGCCCGTCGAGTTCCAGCCCGCCGCCCGCCGTGCGGGTCAGCGCCCCGACCCGGCGATAGATGTCCGGCGCGGCGGCGCGGTTGAAGGCCAGTTCGCGCTCCAGCGCCCAGTGACGCAGGGCGGCGGTCTCGTAGTTGAGGAAGCCGAAGTTGACCGGCTTCTTGACCTTCAGGGCCAGCTCCCCGGTCAGGTAGACCCGCGCGCAGCTGGTCTCGATGACCCGGTCGGCGCGGGCCGCAAGCCAGGCGGCGATCTCGGCCTCCTGCTGGAGTTCTTCAGGCGTCGGTTGGCTCATGATCGGTGCATATCACAGGCTTCCCGCGGCCGTCGCCTCGCCCATCCCTTGCTCAAGTCGAGTATTCGCCTTACGGGGGAAAGATCATTGTTCGACAGAGGGCGTATGGGGGACCGAGGGGAAGGCACCAGGAGCGCGCGCAAGCGGCGCGACATCATGCAGGCCGGACAGTCGGTGTTCCTGCGCGAGGGCTACGCCGGGGCCGGGATGGAGGTGGTGGCGCGCGAGGCCAGCGTGTCGACGGCGACCCTCTACGCCCACTTCCCCGGCAAGGGCGACCTGTTCGTCGCCGTGGTCGAGTCGGCGGTGCGCAACCTGGCCCATGATATCGAGGAGACCCTCGATTTTCCGGGCGCCGCCCGCGAGCGGTTGCTGGCCTTTTCGCACGCCTACGCCCGCTTCTACACCGATCCTCTATCGCGGGCGGTCTTCCGGCTGGTCATCGCCGAGCGACGGCGGTTCACCGAACTGGCCGACCATTTCCGCAACCGCTCGCGCCATGCGTTGGGCGGCAACGCCATCAGCCTCATCGGCCAGCTGGCCGAGGAAGGGCTGCTGAAGGTCGAAAAGCCCGCCTGGGCCGCCGGTCAGCTGCTTGGCATGCTGGAACACGCCACCCTGGTGTTCGGCCTGGTGGCCGGCGACGACGTCCTTCCCCGCCGGCCGATCGACGACATCTGCGCCGATGCGGTGGACACCTTCCTGGCGCGGTACGGGACCTAGGGATAGAGCCGCGAGGTCGTCCAGCCCTCGCCGGACCGCGCGAAGACCAGCCGCTCGTGCAGGCGGAAGGGCCGGTCGCGCCAGAACTCGATGGTCTGCGGCGTCAGGCGGAACCCGGACCAATGGGGCGGACGCGGCACCTTGCCGAGCCCGAACTTCAGGCCAATCTCGGCCACCCGCTTTTCCAGCGCGAAGCGGTCGGGCAGCGGCCGGGACTGGTCCGAGGCCCAGGCGCCCAGCTGGCTGTGGCGGGCCCGGGTGGCGTGGTAGGCGTCGGCCTCGGCGTCCGACACCTGTTCGACCGTCCCCCGAACCCGGACCTGGCGACGCAGGGACTTCCAGTGGAACAACAGGGCGGCCCTGGGGTTGGCGGCCAGCTCGCGGCCCTTGGCGCTTTCCAAGTTGGTGAAAAAGGTGAAGCCGGTGGGTCCGACGTCCTTCAGCAGGACCATGCGGGCGTCGGGCAGGCCGCTGTCGTCGACGGTGGCCAGGGTCATGGCGTTGGCGTCGTTGGCCTCGGACTCGACCGCCGCCTTCAGCCAGGTCTCGAACAGGGCGATCGGATCGGCCTCGGGCAGCAGGGGCAGCGGCGCGGCGGCGGTCACCTGGGTGACATAGTCGTCTTCGCTCGGCGAGGCGGGGATCAGGGTGTCATCGGCCATGGTCGCTATGTAGTCCTCCCGCCCCATCGCGTCACGTCCTGGCCGCTTAACCTCGTTTTGACTCGGCCGTCCCATGATGCCCGCAACGAACAAGGGGCCATGATGGTGGCGACGACAACGATGGACCTGCGCCGGGCGCGGGCGGTGCTGGGCGTGTCCGCCGCGGACGGGCCCGAGGCGCTGCGCGCCGCCTTCCGGCGCGGGGTGATGGCCAACCATCCGGACCGCGCCGGCGGCGACGCCGCCCGCATGCGGGAGGTCATCGAGGCCTACGGCCTGCTCAAGGCCCCGCCGGCCGAGCACAGGGCCGCCCCCGCTTCGGCGCCGGTCGCGGCCCCGTCCGCGCCGCAGCTGGCCATCACCCCCACACAGGCTGCTTTCGGCGGCGAGGTGCTGGTCACCCTGGCGGGCGACCGCCAGGTCAAGGTCGCCCTGCCCGCCGGTCTGCGCCAGGGCGACACCGTGCGCGTCGACGGCGCGCCGCTGGTCGTCCGGGTCGGCCGCGAGGCCGGAATGATGCTGCGCGGCGACGACCTCTGGCTGACCGCCGAAATGCCGCCCAGCGCGGCGCGGGGCGGCCGCATCGCCCTGTCCACCCCGGCCGGTCCGCGCGAGGTCTGGATCGACCGCCGCGACATGGCGCGCGGCGTCCTGCGGCTGAGCGGCCATGGCCTGCCGGCGCGTGGGCCGCACGGGACCGGCGACCTGTTCATCCAGCTGCGCGTGGCCGAGCCGGGGGTCAGCGGCGTCCGTGTCCGGTTACGCGCCTTCCAGGCCGCCTGGGCCCCGCAAGCCAGCGCTTTGTAAGCGGCGACGAGTTGGCTAAAGAGCCAGCACGATGTCGCACAACACCTTCGGCCACCTCTTCCGTGTCACCACCTGGGGTGAAAGCCATGGGCCCGCCCTCGGCTGCGTGGTCGACGGCTGCCCGCCCGGCATCGCTTTGAGCGAAGACGACATCCAGGCCTTCCTCGACAAGCGCAAGCCCGGCACCAGCAAGCACGTCACCCAGCGGCGGGAGAGCGACACCGTCCGCATCCTGTCGGGCGTCTTCGAGGGCTTCACCACCGGAACACCGATCTCGCTGATGATCGAGAACGAGGACCAGCGGTCCAGGGACTATGGCGAGATCGCCCAGGCCTTCCGTCCCGGGCACGCCGACTACAGCTACATCGCCAAGTACGGCCGGCGCGACTATCGCGGCGGCGGCCGCTCCAGCGCCCGCGAGACCGCCGCCCGGGTCGCCGCCGGGGCCATCGCCCGCAAGGTCATCCCGCAGGTGAGCGTCCGCGCCGCCTTGGTGCAGATCGGGCCGCACGCCATCGACCGCGCGGCCTGGGACTGGGCCGAGACGGCCAACAATCCCTTCTTCTGTCCCGACGCCGCCACCGCCGCAAAATGGGACGCCTACCTGGACGGCATCCGCAAGGCCGGCTCCTCGACCGGGGCCATCGTCGAGGTCGAGGCCGAAGGCGTGCCGGCCGGCTGGGGCGCGCCGATCTACGGCAAGATCGACGCCGAGCTGGCCGCCGCCCTGATGTCGATCAATGCCGCCAAGGGCGTCGAGATCGGCGCCGGCTTCGCCTCCGCCGCCCTGACCGGCGAGGAGAACGCCGACGAGATGCGGGCCGGCAACGATGGCCCGACCTTTCTTTCCAACCACGCCGGCGGCGTGCTGGGCGGCATCAGCACCGGCCAGCCGGTGGTCGCCCGGGTGGCCTTCAAGCCGACCAGCTCGATCCTCACCCCGCGCCGCACCCTCAACGAGGCCGGCGAGGAGATCGAGCTGCGCACCAAGGGCCGCCACGATCCCTGCGTCGGGGTGCGAGCCCCGCCGGTGGTCGAGGCGATGACCGCCTGCGTCCTGGCCGACGCCTTCCTGCGGCACCGGGGCCAGGTGGGGTAGATTTTTGGCCGCTTATCGAAGCGGCCGGCCGTGATCGAATGTAGCCCTGGGCGTAGGCCACTCTGCAGGCTGGTTGCCGCAAAAATCTGCCACATTGCCATCGCCGCGGCCTGCAGATCGCGCCGCGCCGTCATCGCTGCCCGATGCCGCCGCGGATCGCAAAAACGGATTTTCGAATTCAGGGTATCCCCAGGTCATGGACCGAGGCGGCTTGACTCCCGTAACCCAAATGAGAACATTTAGGGAACATTGGAGCGCGCCATGTCGGCCCTGAAAGACCTCGATCCCGAAACTCGCCGCACCGTCGAGCGGGCCGCCCTCGACGAGATCGCCCTGTTCGGGGCCGCCGACGACCCGGCCGCCATCGAGAGCCTGGCGCGGGCGGGACGCTGCGGGGTGGCCGAGGCAGGGGCTAGCTTCGACCTCGGCGACAAGGTCTCGGATTGCCAGGAGGAGATCGCGGCCGAGCTTCGAACCCGGCAACGGGAGCTGGCGGCGGCGGTCGGCGCGCTGGGGGCGGTGGTGCGGATGATGGTGCGGGTTTGAGGCGGAAGCCGAGGACCTCTTTTCAACAGTCCGCTAGCCGCCGCGCGGCTCCCCGGCTACCAATCCATCCATGAGCGAATTCGATTTTGACGCCGTCGTCGTCGGCGCGGGGGCCGTGGGCCTGGCTTGCGGCTATGCGCTGTCGAAGCGCGGGCTGGTGGTCGCCGTGCTGGAGAAGGAGGCGGCCATCGGCCAGGGGGTGTCCTCGCGCAACAGCGAGGTGATCCATGGCGGGCTGTACTACGCCAGCGGCTCGCTGAAGGCGCGGCTCTGCGTGCAGGGGCGGCGGCTGCTCTACGCCTTTCTCGACCGGCATCACGTCGACTTTCGCCGCTGCGGCAAGCTGGTGGTGGCGACCACGGCGGAGGAGGTTCCCCGGCTCGACGCAATCTGGGAGCAGGCGGCGACCAACGATGTCGAGGAGATGCAGCGGCTGACCGGCGCGGAGGCGCGGGCCCTGGAGCCCGGCCTGAAATGCGAGGCGGCGCTGCTGTCGCCGCAGTCGGGCGTGTTCGACAGCCACGGCTACATGCTGGCCCTGCAGGGCGAGATCGAGGCAGCCGGCGGGGCGGTGGTGGCCTCGACGCCGTTCGAGGGGGCGACGCCTCTGCCCGGCGGCGGCTTCACGGTGCGGGCCGGCGGGGCGGAGGCGACCGAGCTGACCTGCCGGCTGCTGGTCACCGCCCCCGGGCTGTCGGCGCAGGGGGTGGCGGCGCACATCGAGGGGTTCCCGGCCGACCAGATCCCGGCCGGCCATTACGGCAAGGGGGTCTATTTCCGGCTGGCCGGCAAGGCCCCGTTCGAGCGGCTGATCTATCCGCCGCCGATCCCCGGGGCGCTGGGCACCCATTACCGCAAGGACCTGGGCGGCCAGGCGGTGTTCGGCCCCGACCTGCAGTTCGTCGACAACGAGGACTACAGCGTCGATCCGGCCAAGGCCGCCGAGTTCGCCGCCTATATCCGCAAGTTCTGGCCGGACCTGAACCCCGAGGACCTGACCCCCGACTACGCCGGCATCCGGCCCAAGCTTCACGGGCCGGGCGAGCCGCAGCCGGACTTCCAGATCCGGGGCGCCGACACGCACGGGATCGTCGGGCTGGTGGCGTTGTTCGGGATCGAGAGCCCGGGCCTGACCAGTTCGCTGGCGATCGGTGAGGCGGTGGCGGGGGCGTTGGGGGTCGAGGGGTAGCCCTCCACTCCGTCATCCCGGCCGTAGCGTAGCGGAGAGCCGGTACCCAAGGGGTGCGAAATCTCGCTATCCAACGCTGCTTTGCGACCAGTGCGCTGCAACCCCCAGGTCCCGGATAAGCGCTGCGCGCTTTCCGGGATGAAGGCTCGTTTTGGTAGCCGATAGTTCGGCCTCTGATGCGCGGCTGATGCTTACTTCGGAACCAGCTTCAACAGGCCGCCGCCGTCGGTCAGCACATAGACCGCCCCGTCCGGACCCACCCGCACGTCGCGGATGCGTTGTTTCAGGTCGGTCAACAGGCGTTCCTCGCCGACCACCTTGTCGCCCTCGAGGGTCAGGCGGACAAGGTCGCGGTCCTTCAGGCCGCCGATGAACAGGCTGTTCTTCCAGGCCGGGAAGAGGTCGGCGGCGTAGAAGGCCATGCCCGACGGGGCGATGACCGGGTCCCAGTAGTAGACCGGCTGTTCCATGCCGGCCTTCTGGGTGATGCCCTCGCCCACCGGCTGGCCGCTGTATTCCAGGCCGTAGTTGATGGTCGGCCAGCCGTAGTCCTTGCCGGCCCTGGGGATGTTGACCTCGTCGCCGCCGCGCGGGCCGTGTTCGACGGTCCAGAGCTGGCCGGTGGCCGGGTTGATGGCCGCCGACTGGATGTTGCGGTGGCCGTAGGACCAGATCTGCGGCAGGGCGCCGACCACCGAGGTGAAGGGGTTGTCCTTGGGGATCACCCCGTCGGGATAGATGCGGATGACCTTGCCGAAGGCGGCGTCCAGCTTCTGGGCCTGCATGCGGCCAGCGAGGTCCGAGCGCTCGCCGGTGGTGATGAACAGGAAGCCGTCGGGGGAGAAGGCCAGGCGCGAGCCGAAGTGCTTGTCGCCATTGTAGGTGGGGGTCATGCGCCAGAGGACGGCGACCTCGCTCAGGGCGTTGCCGGTGAGCTTGCCGCGGGCCACGGCGGCGCCGTTGCCGCCGTCGCGGGGTTCGGAGAAGCTCCAGTAAATCCAGCCATTGTGGACAGCGACGTCGAGCAGGCCGCCCTGGCCTTTGGGATCGACCTTGGGCAGGCCGGTGACCGGCGCCGACAGCCTGCCGTCCTTGCTGGCGATGCGCAGGGATCCGCCCCGCTCGGTGACCAGCATGCGGCCGTCCGGCAGGAAGGCCAGGCCCCAGGGCTTGTCGAGGCCTTCCGCGACGGTGACGACATTGAAGGCGACGTCGGCGCTGCGGCGCGGCGCCCGGGTCTGGCCGGGGAAGGCCGGCTTGTAGGGGGCGTTGGCGGCGCGGGTTTCCCACGGCCCGCCGGCCTTGGCGGCGGCCGGCGGTGTCTGGGCGCCGCTGGGCTCTCCGCCACAGGCGGCGAGGACGGCGGCGGTGGCAAGCAGGATGGCGGTGCGCATGGCGAGGGCTCCCGGGCGTCTGACGGCGTTCAGGCTTCCCCGAGCAAATCCGCGAGCGCCCGCGCCGGTTCCGCCTGTTCGAGATGGATCAGCGACCAGAGGGCGAAGAACAGCAGCGGCCACCGGTTGTGAGCCTGGGCCGGATCGCTGAAAACCGCCCGCACGGCGGCGGCGTCGCAGGTTTCGGCCACCGCCTTCACCCCCGCGATGCGCGGGCCGAGATCGGCGGCGCGCGGGGCGATCCAGGCGGCGACGGGGACGGTGAAGCCCTTTTTCTTACCCCAGGGATCGGCGGCCGGGCAGGCGCCCTCCAGCCACTTGCGCAGCAGCCATTTGCCGTATTTGCCGCGCACCTTCATGGCGTCCGGCAGGTTGAAGGCGAAGGCCGCCACCTCGCGGTCGAGGAAGGGTGTGCGGCCCTCCAGGCCGTTGGCCATCAGGCAGCGGTCGAGCTTGAGCAGCAGGTCATTGGGCAGCCAGGTGACGATGTCGCCCCATTGCGCGCGCTGCAGGCCGGTCAGACCCTTCGGCGGCTTGGCCGCCTGGCGCCAGCGTTTCAGGGCGTTGGCCCCGCCCCCGGCCAGGAAGGGGGCGTCGATCTGCGGCTCGGCCGCCCGGCCGCCCAGCCAGGCCGGACGCAGGGCGCGGCGGTAGCGGCCATAGCCGCCGAACAGCTCATCGCCCCCCTCCCCCGTCAGCACGACGGTCAGGTCGCGGCGCGCCGCCTCGGCCAGCTTGAAGGTCGGCAGGGCGGCGTAGTCGGTGGTCGGCTCGTCCAGCGCCCAGGCGACCTGGGGGGCGATGCGCCAGAAGTCCTGCTCGGTGAAGGTGGTCTCGCGCCAGTCGAGGTTGAGGGCGCGGGCGACCTTTTCGGCCTGGGCCCGTTCGTCGCGGGCCCCGGGGGCGTCGAAGCCGCAGGTGTAGCCGACGACGGGCCGCGCGTTCAGCCGGCTCATCAGGGTGGCGATGGCGGCGCTGTCGACGCCGCCGGAGAGGAAGAGCCCATAGGGCACGTCGGACCGCTGGTGGACCCGGACGCTGTCCTCCAGCACCGCATCGAGGCGCCTGAGCAGGCTGGCCTCGTCGCCGGCGACGGGCGGACCGACGACGAGCGGCGCGCGGATCGTCTCTTCGCGGTCGCCGTCGCCCACGAGGTCGATCTCGCCGGGCAGCACGCTCTCGACGCCCCGGAAGATGGTGTTGGGCCGGATGACCCCGGGGGTGACGTAGCCCAGGGCCAGCAGGTCCTCGGCCGCTTCCGGCTGCAGCATCCGCGCCTGCGTCGGGCCGAACAGGGCGCGGGGCTCGGAGGCGAAGTTCAGGCGGCCAGGGTCGCGGGTCACCGACAGCGGCTTGATGCCGAACGGGTCGCGGACCAGCCAGGTGCGGCCATCGCCGCCGACCAGGCAGAAGGCGTACATCCCGCGCAGCCGCTCGAAGGCCTTCTCGCCCTCCTGGGCGTAGAGGTGCAGCAGCGGTTCGAAGTCGGAGCCGGTGGCCAGCTTGCCCTGCAGCTGGAATTCCTCGGCCAGTTCCAGGTAGTTGTAGATCTCGCCGTTGCCGATGATGGTCGAGCCGGCGGCGTGCAGCGGCTGCCAGCCGCCTTCCAGGTCGATGATCGACAGGCGGGCGTGGCCGATCGACCAGCCGGGGCCGTCCTCGGTGCGGATGCCGTTGGGGCCGCGATGGGCGATCTGGCGGATCAGCGGCGCGGCGGCGGCCTCGGCGGCCTCGCCCAGCACCCCGGCGATGCCGCACATCAGGCGGCTCCGAACCGGGCGAACAGGGCGTTCCACTCGGCGCAGACGGCGGCCTGGCTGAACTCGGCGTCGACGCGGGCATGGCCGTTCTGGATCAGGCGGATGCGTTGCATCGGGTCGGCCAGCAGGGCGGCGGCGCGCTCCGCCAGCGCGTCCTCGTCGTCGATAGGAACCAGCAGGCCGTCCTGGCCGTCGCGGATCAGGGCCTTGGGGCCCTGGCTCTCGGCGGCGACCACCGGCAGGCCGTGGGCCCAGGCCTGGATGACCACATTGCCGAGCGGCTCGTAACGCGAGGGGAAGAGGCAGACGTCGGCGGTGCGGTAGAGGGCCGAGGCGTCGGTGCGCCAGCCTAGGAAGCGCACCCGGTCGAGCACACCCAGGGAGACGGCCAGGGCCTTCAGCTGCTCCTCCAGCGGCCCGACGCCGGCGATCCACAGGTGGGCGTCCGGCAGGGCCTTCAGGGCTTTCAGCGAGATGTCATGCGCCTTGGCGGTGTGCAGCCGGCCCATGCCGAGCAGCAGGGGCACGCCCTCCGGCGTATCCAGGCTGGCGCGGTCGACGGGGGTGACCTCGTCGGGGGCGGCGGCGAAGTTTGGGATGTAGCTGACCCTGGCGGCCGGCCAACCCTGGGCGACGACCCAGTCGACGATATCCTGGGTGTTGCCGACCAGATGGTCGAAGCCCTGGTAGTTCTTCAGTTTGTAGTAGCCGCCCAGACGACCGATGCGGGCCCACGGGCCCTTTGGCGTATGACGGGCGGCGCGGTTCATCCAGGCGACCAGCAGCCTGGCCTGGACATCGCGCGCCATGGCCGAGACGCCCGGGCGGGTCAGAAAATCGATCGGGCCGCCGAAGGCGAAGGTGCGGGCCGGCACCCCGGCGGTCGCCAGGGCCTTCTCACGGCCGGGGTTCTTGCGGATCGCCGCGGCCTGGTCGGGGCCGCCGGCGCGCAGGGCGCTGACCAGTTGGACGAAGTAGAGCTCCGCCCCGCCCTCGCCACCGGATCCCAGAAGATGCAGCACGCTCATCGGCGGCGACCCTAGAGCGCGACGGCGCCGAACGGAACCTCCGTTGCGGCGGCCGGCGCAAACTTTTGCGGGGCGCCCGTCAGCGGCGCTTGAAGAGGCGTTTCATCGCCACTATAAGGCCGCCTCCCTGAAGCTCACGCCTCCATGGCTGGGTAGCTCAGATGGTTAGAGCGGTGGATTCATAACCCACAGGTCGGCGGTTCGATCCCGCCCCCAGCTACCAGGGATTTGTCCGCACAATCCGTGATTCAGGCGGCGGTCGAGCTCTGCTCGGCAGCGGCCTGACGGTCGCCGTTCAGCACCTTGTCGAACACCGTGAGCAGGCGCTCGGCCTTGATCGGCTTTTCGACCACGTCGTTCATGCCGGCGGCGATGTAGTCGCGCACGTCGGAGGGGTCGGCATTGGCCGTCAGGGCGACGATGGGCACCAGGCCGGCGGGGCCCGCCAGGGCGCGGATGGCGCGGGTGGCGGCGACGCCGTCCATGCGCGGCATCTTGATATCCATCAGGATCAGGTCGTAGCGGCCGATGGTCGCCATCTCGACCGCCTCGACGCCGTCCTCGGCCTGTTCGCTGGTGCAGTCGAACATCTCGCAGAGGGCCTCGGCGACCATGCGATTGGTGGCGTTGTCGTCGACGATGAGGATGTGGGCGGCGCTGGCGGCGATCATGCCGGGGGCCGGGGCCGCCACCGCTTCGACCGCTTCCGGGGCCAGCAGGCTGAAGACCACGCTGGTGCCCGACCCGGCGTTGGCCTCGGCCCGGATCAGGCCGTTCATGGCCCCGGCCAGGCTGGCGGCGTGGGCCATGCCGAAGGCGATGGCCAGGGGCTGTTCGCCGTCGAGAGCCTGGAAGATGCGGGCCAGGCGGGCGGGATCGGGCGTTTCGCCGGCGTCGCGGACGCGCGCTTCCAGGGCGAGGCCCTCCAGGGCCGGCCGAGCGGACAGGGTGACCTCTACGGCGCCGCGACGGGTGGCCGACAGGCCGCGCTCGACGAGACCGTCGAGCAGGTCGGCCAGGCGGTCGGCGTCGATCTCGGCGGCGAGATCGGGGGCGCCGTCATAGGCGGTGAGCAGGGTCACTCCGGCGGTGGCGGCGCGGGCCGACCAGCGGGCGTCGAGGGCGTCGATCACGGCCCTCAGCAGGGTCGGACGCGGGTTGAGCGGCACCAGGCCGGCTTCCGTCGCCTGGATGGCGCTGGCCCGGTGCAGCAGACGATGCAGGTCGGCGAAGCTGTCGGCCAGGGCCTGGGCGCAGCTCTTGCTGTCGGCCGGCAGCGGCTGGCGGACCAGGGCGTCGACGAAGGTCTGGGCGTCGCCCAGCTGGCGCAGGACCTCGGCGGCCAGCACCTGGGTGGTGGCGACGGTGGCGTCGCGCAGGGCGCGGGAGCGCTCGCCATGGGCGGCCAGCAGGTTCACCGCCGTGCCGACCCCCAGATAGAGGCCGTCTTCGGTAACGATGAAGCCGGCGGCCAGCGCCTGGCGATTCCCGGCCAGCATCTCGTCGCGGAAGCGGGATGGCCGCATCCCGCCGTCAACGACCAGCGGGGCGAGGTCCATGACCGAGGCGACCGGGGCCGTCCCAGAGAGGACGGCGGCCTCGAAGGCCTGGCGGCGCAGCAGGCCCACCGGCCGGCAATCGGCGTCGACCACGGCCAGCACCTGGGCGGTCGGCTGGTCCTCGAACGCCCGGCTCGCCGCCGCCACATCCGCGTCCAGGGACAGCGGGGCGTGACGGTCGATCAGGCGATCAAGGCGGTCCATGGTCGGGTCGGTCTCGTGGGGCCCAGGGTCCCTGGAGGACCGGCGAGCTTGGAGACTGATCCTGCACCAATGCGCTTTCGGACAGGTTAAGCGTGCGAACGCGTTCCGAGGCGCCGGAGCGGGCAAAGAAAAACGGCGGGAACCCTGGGGTTCCCGCCGCTCTCCGGTCTTGAGACTTCGGCGCTGACTAGTTGCCGAAGCGGTAGGTCACCGCGATCCCGAAGGTGCGCGGGTCGGTGTAGAAGGCGTTCCGGTACAGACCCGAGGAGTCGTCGGTCAGGTAGGTGTCGGTGATCGCTTCTTCGTCCGTCAGGTTCTTCACGAAGGCTTCGAACGTCAGGCCGATGTTGGGGTTGGCCACCGTGAAGGTCATGTTCACGTTGTCCCAGCCGTCAATCTTGTCGGCGTTGCTGTTGTAGATCCGCGAGAAGGTGTCGGTCTGCTTGTAGTAGTCGCCGCGCAGGGTCGCGTCCCAGTCGCCGAGGTGCCAGGTGTACTGGGCGCCCAGGGACAGGGTCAGATCCGGCGAGTTCGGCAGTTCCTTGCCTTCCAGGTCGACCGCGACGCCGTCGGTGGCGGCGCCGAAGGCTCCGCTGCAGACGCCGAGCAGGTAGAAGGGCGAGTTGTTGACCGAGGAGAAGCCCAGCGCCGCCTGGGCGGTGGCCAGCGAGACGACGCAGTTGGACGCTTCGCTGGATTTCACGACCACCAGGTTGGGGTCGCCCTGGGTGCGGTTGAAGGTGTCGATCGAGTCGCCGCTGGTGATCTCGGTGTTGAGATAGCCGATGGCCACGTTGACGCGCAGATCGTCGATCGGCTCCCAGATGTTCTCGAGTTCCAGACCCCAGATCTTGGCGTCGATGTTCTCGTTGATCGAGGTGCGGTTGACGATCTTCGAAACCTGGTAGCCCACGTAGTCATAGGTGAAGCCGGTCAGGTTCAGGACCATGCGGCCGTCCATGAGGGTGTTCTTCATGCCGACTTCGAAGGCGTCCACGAATTCGGGGTCGAAGGAGGTCGGCGGGCAGGTCACCGAGGACGAGCAGGGCGGGTTCAGACCGCCAGCCTTGTAGCCGCGCGAGTAGAAGCCGTAGATCAGGCTCTCGTCGGTGAAGCCCAGGTCCGGCTTCCAGTCGAAGCCGAGGCGGCCGGTGAGTTCCTTGAAGTTGACCTTCTGGATCGGACGCGGGTCGGTCGCGGGCGGGCCGAGCACGCCGCTGCCGGGCTTGCCCAGCGAGACCTGGTGCGCTTCGACCAGCTTGGTGTCGTCGGTGTAGCGCAGACCGCCGGTGATCTTGAAGGTGTCGGCGACCTGCCAGTAGACCTCACCGAAGGCGGCGCGCGACTTCAGGTGATAGGGGCCGTAGCTGTCATAGTAGTTGTGGCCGCTGCGGTTGGGGGTCTCGTTCGGGTCGATGTAGACGCAGGCGGGGTTGTTGAGGGGGCAGGGGTAGGGAACCGCGCCGCCGCTGCCCAGGTTGGTCAGCAGGTTGCCGGCCTGGTAGTTGGCCGTGCCCGAGTTGAACATGACGTAGTAGTCGCCGGTCGCCTTGTAGTCGACGTAGATGGCGCCGATGTTGAAGTTGAACGGGCCGTCGAAGTCGGACTGCAGGCGCAGTTCCTGGGTGAACTGCTGGGTTTCCGCCGACGAGATGTCGAAGGTGGTGAAGCGGTTCTGGGCGCCGACCTGCGGGTCGTTGACCACGCCGCCGGGGAACAGGGTGCCGTAGACGAAGTTGTAGGTCGCCGGCGCGAGGTTCGGCGAGCCGCCGTTGTTCGGGAACAGGACCGGCGCGCAGGTCGACGTGTAGAAGTTACAGGCGTTCGGCGCGGCGTTGAAGGTCGAGGTCGGGACGACCCGGTTGTAGTCCTGACGGGTGAACAGGCTGAGTTCCGAGTATGAGGTCAGCGAGGTGACCTGCAGTTCGTCGGTCACATCCCACTGGATGTTGAACTCGAAGATGTCGGTTTCGGACTGGTAGATCGGGTCCGTGGTGGACTCGATGTTGCGGATGTCGCTGTCCTGCACCTTGCCGGCGAAGGCGTCGCCGGTCTGCAGACCGGTCAGGGTCGAGAACAGGCCGCCGAGGGTGGCCTGGGTGTTCAGGGTGCCGGTCGAGACGCCGGGCTCATAGATCGAGACGGACGAACAGCCCTGGCTGAAGAAGCCGCGCTGGATCTGGGCGCGGTTGGCGTCCGGCGAGTAGAAGGCGCTCAGGCCGGCGGTGCGGCCGGTGTCCTTCTGGCAGAACTGGCGACCGATCCGCGAGCGGGTGTCGTCTTCCTCGAAGTGGTCGTACATGAACCAGGCCGAGAAATCGTCCGACGGCGTGAACATGATCGTCGCGCGGACGTCCCACAGGTCGCGGTCGTCGATGTCGTTCTTGGTGATCGAGTTATCGCCGAACCCGTCGCGCTGGACCACGACGCCGGCGACGCGCGCCGCCAGCATGTCGCCCAGCGGGATGTTGACCATCGCCTTGGCCTTGACCGAATTGAAGTTGCCGAGCTCCAGCTTGCCGAGGGCCTCGAAGCTGTCGGTCGGCTTGGCGGTGATGATGTTCACGACGCCGCCGGTGGCGTTACGGCCGTACAGGGTGCCTTGCGGCCCGCGCAGCACTTCAACGCGCTCGACGTCGAAGAATTCCGACTCGAACAGGTTGTTGGCGGTCAGCGGGGCGTTGTTCAGGTGGATGCCGGTGCCGGCGTCGCCCGAGCCGGCGACCAGCTTGGAGCCGACGCCACGGATCTGGAAGTTGTAGCCGGTGAAGTTCCCCTTGGAGAAGTTCACGTTCGGGATGGCCAGAACCAGGTTCGGGCCGCCGTCGATCTTCTGCTTTTCGAGGCTGTCCTGGCTGAAGGCCGACACCGCGATCGGCACATCCTGGATGGCCTCTTCGCGCTTCTGCGCCGTGATGATCAGCTCGCCGACGGTGCTGCCGCCGCCGGTATCGGGCTCGGCCTGAGCGAAGGCCGGCGCGGCGATGGACATGATGGCAAAAGCGGACGCGCTGACAGCCAGCGCCCTCCGCAGACGCAGAGAATTGTGCATTCTAACCCTCCCCGGGCGCCGCCGGCCTGAATTGGCCTGGACTGCGGTCGCCGTGTGTTTCCTCAGTGCCGCGTCTTTTTTGCTATCGAGGTTGCGCGACAAGCCCCCGTAGCTGCCGCTGATGACATACGCGCGTTTGAACCCTGTCAATGTCCAGACGCTAAGTGATCACTGATAGGTTACGGCTTTTCACCTGACTGTGGCCCAATAAACGCGCCGGTTTCCTGCCCTTGGGCGACTTCCTCCATCGTCACGAGAATTGACGCGGCGGAAGCTGACGCGACGACAGTTGAAAGGCCGCCAATGACTGTCGAATAGCCGAGTCGCGTGTGACGCGGGGGCAGTGCGAACGCCGCCGAAAGCGCCGATTCCGGGCGGGAGTTTCGGGCCCGGCCCGGCTGGTGTAGAGCAGCGGCGATGAACTATGCGGTCAAGGAGATCTTCCTCACCCTGCAGGGCGAGGGCGGCCAGGCCGGCAAGGCGGCCGTCTTCTGCCGCTTCGCCGGCTGCAATCTGTGGTCCGGGCGCGAGAAGGACCGGGCGACCGCCGTCTGCACCTTCTGCGACACCGATTTCGTCGGAACCAACGGCCCTGGCGGCGGCCGCTTCAGAAGCGCCGAAAAGCTGGCCGAGGCGGTCGAGGCGGCCTGGACCGGCGGACCGGACGACCGGCTGGTGGTCTGCACCGGCGGCGAGCCCCTGCTGCAACTGGACGCCGCCGCCATCGAGGCCCTGCACGCCCGGGGCTTCGCCATCGCCGTGGAGACCAACGGCACCCTGCCCGCCCCCGCCGGCATCGACTGGGTCTGCGTCAGTCCCAAGGCCGACGCCCCGGTCGTCCAGACCCGGGGCCAGGAGCTGAAACTGGTCTGGCCGCAGCCGGGGGTCGACCCGCAGCGGTTCGCGGGGCTGGATTTCGAGCGCTTCTACCTGCAGCCGATGGACGGGCCGGACCGCGAGGCCGCCACCGCCGCCTGCATCGCCTATTGCCTTTCGCACCCCAGGTGGCGTTTAAGCACCCAAACCCACAAATATCTCGGCATCGCCTAGGGCATCCGCCCGCGAGCCCCTATTGACCGGCCCCATGACCACGCCCCAGTTCGAGATCACGAAGGCCGCCACCTTCGACGCCGCCCACCATTTCCCCAATGGCCCCGAAGGCAGCCCCTACACGCGCCTGCATGGCCACAGCTTCCGGGTCGAGGCCACCGTGCGCGGCGAGATCAGCGGCCCGATGGGCTGGGTGACGGACCTGGGCGAACTGGACGCCGCGCTGAAGGCGGTGGCCGCGCAGCTGGACCATGGGCTGCTCAACGAGAAGCCGGGGCTCGAGACCCCGACCCTGGAGCATCTCTGCCTGTATTTCGCCGCCGCCCTCAAGGATCGCTACCCGGGCCTTTGCCGGGTGGTCATCTCGCGGCCGACGATCAGCGAGAGCTGCAGCCTGGCGGTCTGATCAGCCGAACGGGGAGTCCTTGTCCGACCCCCGGCGCCGCGGCCCGGCGTAGTCCGGATCGGCCCGCCGGCGGCGGTCGGGCCCGAAGTAGTCCTCGTTGCGGATGAAGGGCCGGGGCGCCTCGACCACCCGGGTGATGCGGTCGATGACGCCGCGCGCCGTCACCGGCTTGGCGAGGAACTCGGTCACCCCGGCGTCCCGAGCCTCCTTGACCCGCTTCTGGGTCGAGTGGCCGGTGATCATGATGACCGGGCACATCTGGTTGGGACTGTCGGGCGAGTTGCGCAGCAGGCGGACGAAATCGATGCCGTCCAGCGGCTGCATGGCGAGGTCGGTCATGACGATGTCGATGGCGTGCTTGCGCATGAACTGCAGGGCCTCGGCCCCGTCGGTGGCCTCGTGAGCTTCCTTGACGCCGATGGCCCTCAGGATTTCGCCGATCAACACGCGCATGTGGTGATTGTCGTCGACCAGCAGAATTTTGAGCAGATCAAATCGCACTTGCAGCCGCATCCCGTAACAGCGTTCACTCGAACCGTTACGAAGCTAACCCATTGGGCGTCAACGAGAAAGGCCGGTCGCATCGCGACCGGCCCGCAGCTACGCGTTGCGCGCGTAACTAGTTGGAGTCAACCAGAACGACTTCCGCGTCGCTGACAGCGGTCACCCGCAGGACAGCCTCGTCACGGATGGCGGCGCCGTCCCGGGTGGCGAGCGGAACGCCGTTGACCTCGACCGCCCCGTCGGCGGCCACAAGGTAGGCATGGCGGCCCTCGGCAAGGTCGTAGGTCGCCGTCTCGCCGGCCTTCAGCGTCGCGCCGAGCACCCGCGCCCGGGCGCGGATCGGCAGGGCGCCCTCGTCGTCGAGGCCGCTGGCCAGGGCCACGAACTTCCCGGAACGGTCGCCCTTGGGAAAGGGCTTGGCGCCCCAGCTGGGCTCGCCGCCCTGGGTCTGCGGCTGGATCCACAGCTGGAAGATTTTCGTGGTCTCGTCTTCCAGATTGTACTCCGCGTGGCGGATGCCCGATCCGGCGCTCATCACCTGCACGTCGCCGGCCTCGGTGCGGCCGGTGTTGCCGAGGCTGTCCTGGTGGGTGATCGCCCCTTCGCGGACATAGGTGATGATCTCCATGTCGGCGTGCGGATGCGGCGGAAAGCCTGACTTCGGAGCGATCTCGTCGTCGTTCCAGACCCGCAGGTCGCCCCAGCCCATGCGGGTGGGCTCGTACCAGTTGGCGAAGCTGAAGTGGTGGCGGGCGTTGAGCCAGCCGTGATTGGCATGGCCCAGCTTATCGAAGGGTCGGTGGTCGATCATGGTCGTAAGTCCGAGCTGGCGGGTTGTTGGCGCCATCGAGAGATAAGATAGGAGGCCGATTTCCAAATGCAACACTTGCTGTGTCAGATGGTGTAGAGCGCTGCGATCTCCGCCGCCAGCCGGCCTATCCGCGTCCGCAGGGCCGGCGGTCCGAGCACCTCGACACCGGGGCCCAGGCGCAGCAGCCCGCGCGCCGTCCAGTCGAGGCTCTCCATGGGAGTCTCGACGATGCCGCCGCCCAGATCGGTCACCTCCACGCCGTCGCGGCGCAGGACGTAGAGCGCGTCGCGGCTCACCTTCAGGCGGGCGACCCCCTGCTTCAGGCCCGCGGCATAGTCGGCCTGGGCCCGTGTCCAGTGGGCGGCCAGGTCGAAGCCGGCCGGGCGCTCGAAGCCGTCTTCGGTCACCTCCGCGGCAATGACCTGCGAGGCGCGGTAGGTGCGCAGCTCGCCTTTCGAGCGGGCGATCAGGTACCAGGCGCCGGCCTTCAGCACGAGGCCGAGGGGTTCCAGCACCCGGTCGACCGGCCGCCGCGGGCCGTAGCGCACCCTCACCCGCCGGTCCCGCCACAGCCCGTCCGCCAGCACCGTCAGCCAGTCGCCGCCGTCGGCCTGGCGAAACCAGCCGACCGGATCGAGATGAATCCGCGCCTGGGCCCGCACGGCCGCCGCCCCGGGGCCCTCAGGCAGGGCGGCCAGCACCTTCAGCTGGGCGTCGGCCATCGCCTGGCCCAGCCCCAGCTGCGCGGCCGGCCCCGGCAGGCCGGAGAGGATCAGGGTATGGGCCTCCTGGTCGGTCAGCCCGGTCAGGCGGGTGCGATAGCCGTCCAGCAGCGCGAAGCCGCCGCCGGGCCCGCGGTCGGCGTAGACCGGGACCCCGGCGGCGCTGAGCGCATCGATGTCGCGATAGAGGGTGCGCACCGAGACCTCGAACTCGGCCGCCAGCCGCTCGGCGGTCATGCGGCCGCGGGTCTGCAGCAGAATGAGAATGGAGAGGAGGCGGCTGGAACGCATTTTTCCAGTCTGCCGGATAAATCCTGACAAGTCCTGTCAGGTAGCCTGGGCCAGGGTCTTGCTCGCCGAAACAAGGAAGGCCTGCCATGACCCGCCGAGACATTCTCGCCACCGCCGCGGCGACCGCCGCCGCCGGCGCCTTTTCAGCCCGGGCGTCCGAACCCGCGCGACATCAACAGATCGTCGAGCTGCGCCAGTACGCGATGCGGCCGGGCCGCCGCGATGCCTTGATCAGCCTGTTCGAGGACCGGTTCGTCGAAAGCCAGGAGGCGCTGGGCTCGACGGTGCTGGGGACCTTCCGCGACCTCGACGATCCGGATCGCTTCGTCTGGCTGCGCGGCTTCGAGAGCCCGCAGGGCCGCCACGACGCCCTCGACGGCTTCTATACCGGCCCCGTCTGGCAGGCGAACCGTGCCGCCGCCAACGCCGCCATCGCCGATTCCGACAACGTCCTGCAGCTGAGCCCGATCGGCGCCGGGTTCGACCTCGCCGGCCTCAGCCGCGCCCCTGTCGGCTCCCAAGCGCGCTCGACCGCCGTCATCACCGCCACTCTCTGCCCTATCGCCCGGGGTCAGGAGGCCGCCTTCGCCGAGGCCTTCGCCCGCGACGTCGCCCCGGCCCTGGCCGCCGCCGGCGCCCCCGTGCTGGCGTCGTTCGCCACCGATCCGGGGCCCAACAGCTATCCCCGCCTGCCGGTCCGCCAGGACCTCAGCGTCTTCGTCTGGTTCCAGGCCTTCGACAGCGAGCCGGCGCAGGCCCTGTTCGCCGCCGGCCCCGGGGCCGCCTTCCAGCGCAGCCTCACCCCGCGCCTGACCGGACCCATCACGGTCCAGCGGCTGTCCCCCACGGCCCGCTCGCTCATCCAGGGCCCCGTCCCGGCCACCGACGGGCGCAAGGACTTCGACTTCCTGATCGGCTCCTGGAGGGTGAAGCACCGGCGGCTGAAGGCGCGCCTCGCCGGCTCCACCGACTGGGTCCCGTTCGAGGGCTGGTGCCAGTGCCGCAAGACCATGGGCGGCCTCGGCAACGTCGACGACAACGTCCTGAACATTCCGGGCGGCGCCTATGGCGCGGTCGGCGTGCGCCGCTTCGATGCGAAGCTGAACCGCTGGTCGATCTGGTGGCTCGACGCCCGCTACCCCGACATCGACACGCCGGTGCACGGCGGCTTCAGGGACGGGGTGGGGACCTTTATCGGGGAGGACAGCTTGGAGGGCCGGCCCATCCTCGTCCGCTTCACCTGGTCGAAGATCACGCCGAGCACCGCCCACTGGAGCCAGGCCTTCTCGCCAGACGGCGGCGCGACCTGGGAGGTCAACTGGGACATGGATTTCGAGCGGGTGACGTGAGCGAAACCCCGGGGGCTTGTAGCCCTCCCCGGCCGAAACCATCTCCCCTCCACCGGGTTCAGCCCGGTGGAGCTTCTCATGACCGATACCGCCGCCGCCGCCGACACCCTCGTCATCGCCTGCCCGGTCGATGGCGCACTCAACCGCGTGCCGCGAAGCAGGCTCGGCGCCGGCCCCAAATGCGGCGTCTGCAAGAACCCCCTGTTCGCCGGCAAGCCGGTCGAGCTGACCGCCGACAACTTCGATCGCCACGCCAGGGCCTCCGACCTGCCCCTGCTGGTCGATTTCTGGGCCGCCTGGTGCGGTCCCTGCCAGGCCATGGCCCCGGCCTTCGCCAGGGCCGCCGGCCAGCTCGAGCCGACCCTCCGCCTCGGCAAGCTGGACACCGAGGCGCAGCAGGCCATCGCCGCCCGCTATAACATCCGCTCCATCCCGACGATGATCCTGCTCCACAAGGGCCGCGAGATCGCCCGCACCAGCGGGGCCCTGCCGGCCGAGGCCATCCTCCAGTGGGCAAGGGCCAACATCCCGCGCTAGGCTGGTCGCATGACCACCCTGCATCCCTTCCTGATGTTCGAGGGCCGCGCCGAAGAGGCCATGAACTTCTACGCCGGCCTGTTCCCGGACGCCTCGATCGACGAGATCAATCGCTGGCCGGACGGCGGTCCCAACGCCGGCAAGATCATGACCGCCCGCTTCACCCTGGCCGGCCAGACGTTCATGGCCAACGACAGCCCGGTGAACCACGCCTTTGCCTTTACACCCTCGATCAGCTTCTTCGTCACCGTCGACGACGAGGCGCAACTGGAGGCGCTGGCGGCGGAACTGGGCCGTGACGGCCAGGTGCTGATGCCGCCGGGCGCTTACGGCTTCTCGCGGCGCTTCACCTGGGTCAACGACCGCTTCGGCATCTCCTGGCAGCTCAACCTGCCCTGAGAGCTCGATTGGGCGTTGACGGAACGGCGCCCCGGTGGTGCGCGTACTCCTTGACGACCTCGAGGACGCCTATGACCGCCGAAACCGTCGACAAGGCCGAACCCCAGCTGCTGCGCGCCATCGGGCCGGTGCAGATGATGCTCTACGGAGCCGGCAGCA
>SDZP01000609.1 GCA_004144935.1 Caulobacteraceae bacterium
TGCTCAATCCCAAGGTCATTAGCGACCTGGACCTGCCCCGCCACGGGCTGAAGGTGGTGGAGCGCAAGGCGGCCAACTTCCTGCCGGTCAGCGACACCGACAGCCTGGTCACCGGCGAGGGGCGGACCCATGCGGAGGTGGCGCGCTTCTCGGTGAAGGACGCCGACAACCTCGACGCCTACAACGAGCGGCTGGACGCCATCGCCGATGTGCTGCGCGACATCGTCCTGCAGACGCCGCCGGACATGGTCGAGGGAGGCTGGCTGCAGGCGCTGCCGGAACTGCTGAAGAGCGCCTCGCTGGGCAAGCGGGTGTCCAGCCTCGACACCACGGCGCGGCGCGACCTGCTGGCGCTGTTCTCGCAGTCGGCGGGGGACTGGCTGGACGGCTGGTTCGAGAGTGATCCGATCAAGGCGGTGCTGGGTTTCGACGGCATCGTCGGCAACTTCGCCAGCCCCTACACGCCGGGCTCGGCCTATGTGCTGCTGCACCATGTGTTCGGCGAGGTGAACGGCAAGAAGGGCGCCTGGGGCCATGCCATCGGCGGCATGGGGGCGATCAGCCAGGCCATCGCCTCGGCGGCGCGGGAAAAGGGCGTCGAGATCCGCACCGGCGTCGGGGTGGCCGAGATCCTGGTCGAGAACGGCCGGGCGGTGGGGGTGGTCACCGATGGCGGCGAGACCCTGCGGGCGCGGGCCGTGGTCTCGAACATCCACCCGAAACTGCTGTACCAGCGGCTGCTCGACCCGGCCCTGCTGACGGCCGACTTCAACGAGCGGATCGAGCGCTATCGTTCCGGGTCGGGGACCTTCCGGATGAACGTGGCCTTGAGCGAGCTGCCGAAATTCACCTGCCGGCCCGACGCCGGGGACCATATGACCGCCGGCATCATCATGGCGCCGAGCCTGGCCTATATGGAAAAGGCCTATTTCGATGCGCGCCAGACCGGCTGGTCGAAGGAGCCGATCGTCGAGGTGCTGATCCCCTCGACGCTCGACGACAGCCTGGCCCCGGCCGGGCAGCATGTGGCCAGCCTGTTCTGCCAGCATGTCGAGCCGGTGCTGTCGGGCGGCCGGTCCTGGGACGACCACCGCGAGGCGGTCGCCGACGTGATGATCGCCACGGTCGACCGATGGGCGCCGGGGTTCAAGGCCTCGGTGCTGGGCCGGCAGATCAAGAGCCCGCTCGATCTGGAGCGGGACTTCGGGCTGGTCGGCGGCGACATCTTCCATGGCACCCTGGGGCTGGACCAGCTGTTCTCTGCCCGGCCGGTGCTGGGGCATGGGGCGCATAGGGGGCCGCTGAAAGGACTCTACATGTGCGGGGCGGGGACCCATCCGGGCGGCGGGGTGACCGGCGCGCCGGGGCACAATGCGGCGCGGGAGGTGCTGAAGGACGCGCGGAAGCGGCTGTTTTAGCTTCT
>SDZP01000189.1 GCA_004144935.1 Caulobacteraceae bacterium
GGAGGGGCGCTAGGCCAGCCAGAGCCCCGCGCAACCTCCCCCCACCTCCGCTCTTCCCGGCGAATGCCGGGATCCAGTTCGAAGGGCTGTGGCGGATGTGATTAGCCTTGGTCTGCGGGTCGGGGCGAGGTCTGCCCAGACCCGGCACAGGCGGCAGACGTCTTGCTGGAAATGCCCCGAACCAGCGAGCCCTACGAACTGGATCCCGGCATTCGCCGGGATGAGCGGGCTTAAGGGTGGGCGTGGGGGAGCGCTAAATTCCCGCGTACCACTGATACCCGCGGTCTTCCCAATAGCCGCCCTTGCCCAGGCCCAGTCCGGCGAAGCTGTCGATCAGCTCGATCCGCATCACATATTTCGCCATCTTGTAGCCCAGCTGCCGCTCCAGCCGCAGGCGGATCGGCGCCCCGTGGGCGAGGGGCAAGACCTTGTCGTTCATCTCGTCGGCCAGGATGGTCTGCGGATGGCGGGCGTCGTTCAGGTCGATGGTCTCGTAGTAGTCGCCAGTGCCGTCCAGGGTCAGCTCCAGGGTGTCGGCGCAGAAGAAGGCGACGTATTTCGCGGCCGGCTTGACCCCCGCCCGATCAAGCAGCGGCCCCAGCCGGGCGCCGCTCCATTTGGCGATGCTGCTCCAGCCCTCGACGCAGTCGTGGCGGGTGATCTGGCTGCGGCGCGGCGCGGCCCGCAGTTCGTCCAGCGACAGGCTGAGCGGCCGCTCCACCAGCCCGCCGATCTCCAGCCGCCAGGCCTTGAAGCCGTCCGCCAGGTGCTGCTGGTAGTCCTCGTTGTCTGGATTGGTCGAGCCGTTGGCCTTGAAATCCGGCGAGATGGCGCTGGCCGGATACTCCCGCGCCAGGGCGTCGCGCCCCAGCAGCAGCCGCTGGGCGTGGAAGGTCAGGCCGTCCATGCCGTTCAGCGTCTCGTTGACGGCCGGCGAGGCGGTGATCTGGTCGCAACCGGCCAGGCCCGCCCCGGCCAGGCCGGTCAGCGCCCCGCCCAGCAGGCCGCGCCGGGTGGCGCCGCTTGGGTCGCTGCTCATGGCCGGGCCTCCTCGATGCTGTCCTCGGGCGGGGGCGTCCCGTCTGCGTCTATTCTGGTCTCGTCCAAGTCCCGGCGGATGACGAACCAGCCCGTCAGGATCGAGCGCATCTCGTTCACCGGCCCGGCCGCCACCACCATGGCCACATGCACGAGGAAGAAGCTGGTCAGGCCGAACGCCGACAGGAAATGCAGGGTGCGCGCCGACTGCCGCCCGCCCAGCAGGTCGCCCAACAGGGGCAGGCGCGCATCCATGGCCGGCGACATCACCAGCCCCGTCGCCAGCATCAGCGGCAGCAGGCCGAAGATCACCGCCACATAGCTCAGTTTCTGCAGGACGTTGTAGTCCCGCGCGTCCTCGCCATGGGCGAAGCGCAGGCGCAGGTGGTCGACGAGGCTGCGGCCGATGCCGCGCAGCTCCGCCAGCGTCGGCCACAGCACCCGGCCGACCCGGCGGCTGGCGAAGGCGTAGATGAGATAGGCCAGCCCGTTCAGCACCAGGATCCAGGCGAAGGCGAAATGCCACCGCCGCCCGGCCCCGAGGTCCAGCGACCCCGGCAGGGTCATCCAGGACGGAAAAGCCCGCTCCTGCAGCTGGTCGCCGCCGGATTTCGACGCCCCCAGCACGCCGGTGGTGTCGACCGTCAGCCCCGCCACCGTCAGCCGGCCGCGCAGGGTCCCGTCGTCGGCCTGCACCGATTCGATGGCGGCGGCCGGACGGGCGAACGTCGAGGTCTGGCCCCAGTAGAAGGCCGGGTGGGCGTTGAGGATCTGCAGGCCGCTGAGCAGCAGGATCAGCAGGCACAGGGCGTTGATCCAGTGGCTGGCCCGCACGAGCAGGGGGTGGCGATAGACCGCCGTCTCACCCTTGCGCGTGCGTTCGATGAACTTCGCCATCGCATGGCTCCCCGTCGTCAGGCCGCTACATCGGCGGCGGCGCGCCCTTCACTCCGACGGCGACCGCGCCGGTGATCAGACCGCCGCCGGGCTTGGGGAAGGCCATCAGGAAGACGGCCGAGCCCGGCTTGACCATCTTTCGGTCGCCAGGGTTGATCTGCACGACCGGCACCTTGGGCGGCACGACGATCTTGCGCTGGCCATTGGGATAGCTGACCAGCAGCTCGCGGCCCTTGGCCCCGACGGTCACCTTGCCGACCGTGCCGTTGGTCATCATCGAGCCCTTGCGCAGGTTCCAGGCGTAGTGGCCTTCGCCGATCTTCACGCCGGGCGGGAAGACGTGCACCTCCAGCGACTTGCCGCTGCCGTCGGCCTGCGGGATCTCGGCGGTGCCGATGAAGCTGCCCTCGCGGATTTCGGTCACCGCGATCGGCTTGGTGACCTGCACCGACCAGTCGGGGGTCAGGTCGACGGTGACCGGCTTGCCGGCCTTGGGCTTGACCACCAGGCGGTTCGCTTCCGCCTTGACGATTGTGCCGCGGATGGCCTGCGGACCGGCGGGCGGCGGCGGGGCGGCCTGTCCAACCGAGGCGATGGCCGTCGCTAAGGCGGCGGCGAGGATCAGGGCGAGGCGCTTCATGAGGGGTCTCCAGGGTTTATTCGAACGCTGTGATGCGCAATCCTTGCGCATGATATTCAGTTGTGCGCAATCGAATATCGGGTTTGTTTGACCTGCAACGGAAGTCTCAATGACCAGTCTCGTCGTCCACCACCTTGGCGTTTCCCAGTCGGAGCGCGTCGTCTGGCTCTGCGAGGAGCTGGAGCTCGCCTATGAGCTCAAGGTCTATCCGCGCGACCCGGTCACCCGCCTGGCGCCGGAGGCCTACAAGGCGCTGCATCCCATGGGCATGGCCCCCGTCATCACCGACGACCGCCTTGTCCTGGGCGAGTCGGGCGCCATCGTCGACTACATCGTCGGCCGGTACGGAGAGGGCCGCCTGGCCCTGACGCCGGAGCATCCGGCCTATGCCGACTATCTCTTCTGGCTGCACTTCGCCAACGGCTCCTTCGTCGCCACCGAGATGCTGCAACTGGTCGCCAACGCCCTCGGCGTCGCCCAGGACAACCCCGGCCGCGCCTTTATGAACGCCCGCAGCGCCAGGGTCTTCGACCTGGTCGAACAGCGTCTGGGCGAGGCGGCCTACTTCGCCGGCGACGCCTTCACCGCCGCCGACATCATGATGGTCTTCCCCCTGACCACCATGCGGATGTTCATTCCCCGCGACCTCGCCCCCTATCCCAACATCCGCGCCTACCTGCAGCGCATCGGCGAGCGGCCGGCCTACCGCCGGGCGATGGAGAAGGGCGATCCGGCGATGCCGTTGATGCTCAGCTAGGCGCGACCGCGCCGACCCTGTTGGGTGTCGCCTTGAGACGCGTCGTTGCGGCCTAACACCGCAGCGTGCGTCAGGGCGTCGTCCGTCACCGGTTTCTTAAGAGCTTGCCGCCAACCGTGGCCGGCCCGGATGAACCCAGGTGCAGTGATGGCCAAACGCGTTCTGATTGTCGACGACGACCCGGTCCTGCGGGAAATAGCGATCATGCTTCTGGCCGACGCCGGTCACGACTGCGCCGTGGCCGAGAACGGGCTGCAGGGCCTGACGGTGCTGGAAGGCCGTCCTGCCGACCTGGTGCTGCTCGACATGATGATGCCGGTCATGGACGGGGTCGAGACCCTGGGTCAGATCAAGGCCCGCTGGCCGGGCCTGCCGGTCGTGGTCATGACGGCCGGCGCCCGGACCATGAGCATGCAGGCGCTGCTGCGCCTGGCCGCCAACCTCGGGGCCGACGAGGTGCTTCAGAAGCCCTTGCGGGGCGAAACCCTGCTGCCGCTGGTGGCGCGGCTGCTGGGCCTGCGGTCTGAGGTCGCCTAGAGGTTCACCACCTCGAACGGCCGCTTCTCCTGCAGCCGCTCGGCGACGATGGCCCGGTGGCAGCCGCAGGCCTCGGCCTCGAAACACAGCAGGGCCGCTGGCCGCCCGGCCGCGATCTGTTCGGCCTGGGCCAGCTGCAGCTGCGCCTGCGGCTCGGCCAGGGCCCCTTCGAAGATTTCCCGCATCTCGGCGATCCGGCCCTTGCGGGCCGCGTCGCGCCCGGCCTTGGGCGTGCCCAGCCCGCGCAGATGCACATAGTCGATCCCCTCGGCGGCCAGGCTGGCGGCCAGCAGGGTCTTGGAGAAGCCGGCCCGGCGCGACGCGGCCACGGCCCGAACATCGATGACCACCGCCACCCCGGCGGCCTTCAGCCGCTCGAGGAACCGCGGCAGGGTCTCGGCCTCGTAGCCGATGGTGAAAAGCTTGGACATGGCCGGGATATGGGGGGTGGGCGCCGCGATTGCACGGGGCAGGGACTGGCGGCCCGGGAGGGACTCGAACCCCCGACCTTAGCTTTAGGAAAGCTCTGCTCTATCCTGCTGAGCTACCGGGCCGCGCTGGGGGCGTGATAGCCTCCAAGCCGCCCGGCTCACAACCCCGCTTGACCAACGAGGCCCGCCGAAAGCGGCCAATCCGGGCGTGTTCCGGGGCCAGACTGAGTATGTCTAGACATATTCATCGACATTTTCGGGGGCCGTGAGCGGCGGGGCCCGACCCCTTGGCACCTGTCGGCATGCGGTCATCAACATTCACCGATTCTCCCGCTACCCCGATGTCGACGCGGCGCCTACGGACGCCGCCCCTTGCGCAGCGCGGAAGTCACGGAATTTTCTCGGGATTTGAACGGAAGATCGGATTGAACGCCGCCCGCCCGGTATAGTGTTGGTCCGCGTCGATAGGCCCGGCTATCGTGGCCGCCGGTTTTCCCGGGGAGGGGTCATGCGCTTTCTGCGCCTGCTGTACGTCCAGGTCCTGCTGGCCATCGCCGCCGGCATCGCGCTGGGCGCCCTCGCGCCGGGGCTGGGGACCGAGCTGAAGCCACTGGCCGACGCCTTCATCAAGCTGATCAAGCTGATCATCGCCCCGGTCATCTTCTGCACCGTCGCCGCCGGCATCGGCCATATGAGCGACATGGCCAAGTTCGGCCGGGTCGGCGCCAGGACGCTGCTCTATTTCGTGGTCGTCTCCAGCTTTGCCCTGGTCGTCGGCCTGGTGGTCGGGCTGATCGTCCAGCCGGGCGTCGGCATGAACATCGATCCGGCCGCCATCGACCCGGCCAGCAGCGCCGCCAAGGCGGTCGCCGGCTACGCCGACAAGGCCGCCCAGCAGCCGGGCCTGGCCCAGTACCTGCTGCATCTGATCCCGGATACCTTTTTCGGGGCCTTCGCCGACGGGGCCATCCTGCCGGTGCTGGTCATCGCCGTCCTCACCGGCTTCGCCTGCGCCCGGCTGGGCGAGTTCGGCGACAGGGTCTCCGGCGTGCTGGAGGACATCGCCAAGGTCTTCTTCTCGATCATCCACATTGTCGTGCGCTTCGCGCCGATCGGCGCCTTCGGGGCCATGGCCTACACCATCGGCGAGCATGGCCTCGGCAGCCTGGTGCAGCTGGGCAAGCTGATCCTGACCTTCTACGCCACCTCCCTGCTGTTCGTGCTGGTGGTGCTGGGGGCCATCTCGGCCTGGGCCGGCTTCTCGATCTTCAAGTTCCTGCGCTACATCCGCGAGGAGTTGCTGATCGTGCTGGGCACCTCCAGTTCGGAATCGGTGCTGCCGCAGATTATGGAAAAGCTGCAGCGGCTGGGCGCCTCCAGGTCGGTGACCGGCCTGGTCATCCCGACCGGCTACAGCTTCAACCTGGACGGCACCAACATCTACATGACCCTGGCCATCCTGTTCCTGGCCCAGGCGACCAACACCCATCTCGACGGCTGGCAGCTGGCTACCCTGCTGGGCGTGGCTGTGCTGACCTCCAAGGGCGCGGCCGGCATCACGGGGGCCGGTTTCATCGCCCTGGCCGCCACCATCGCCGAGGTCGACACCATCCCGCTGGTCGCCCTGGCGGTGATCTTCGGCATCGACCGTTTCATGAGCGAGTGCCGGGCCCTGACCAACCTGGTCGGCAACGGCGTCGCCACCCTCGTCATCGCCCGCTGGGAGGGCGAGCTCGATGTCGCCCACCTGCGGGCCGAACTGGACCGCGGCCCGATCCCGGCCGCGGAGGAATCCTTGCTGGAGCCGGCCCCGTGATCCGTGTCGTCGCTGCCCTTCTCGCCGCCCTCTGCCTGACCGCCCCGCTGGCCGCCTGCGGCGACGCGGCCCGGCTGGACGCCCTGGCCAGCCAGGGCAAGGCCCGGGTTGTCGAGGTCGTGACCGGCGACATGGTCCGGCTGTCGGACGGCAGCGACCTCAAGCTGGCCGGGATCACCGCCCCGCGCCTGGACGCCCCCTATGGCGAGGCCTCCCGCGAGATGCTGGCGAAGATGGTGCTCGGCCAGGACGTCGAACTGCTGTCGGCCGGCGCCGCCCGCGACCCGTTCGGCCGCAAGCTGGCGCAGCTGCGCCTCGCCAAGGGCCGCCGCTGGGTGCAGGGCCGGCTGCTTCGCGAGGGGGCTGTGCGGGTGCGCACCTTCCCCGAAAGCCGGGCCCTGGCCCACGAGATGCTCCGCCGCGAGGGGGAGGGGCGCAATGCGCGGCGAGGCCTCTGGGCCCTGCCGGCCTACCGGGTGAAGATCGCCGGCGAGGCGGCCGTGGCTCCCCCCGGCTTCAGGATCGTCGAGGCCCAGGTCGCCCAGCTGCGCACCGGCAGCGACAGCCGCCTGCTCGAGCTGGGCCACGGCTTCTCGGCCGTCATCCCGGCCCGCGCCATCCAGGACTTCGACAGCACCGGCCGCTCGCCCGCCTCGCTGGAGGGGCGGCTGGTGCGGTTGCGGGGTTATGTGCGGGAC
>SDZP01000610.1 GCA_004144935.1 Caulobacteraceae bacterium
GTTGGCCAGGGCCTTCGGCGGGGTCTGGGCGGGACGCAGTTCGACGGGGGGCGGCGCGGGTTCCGGCTCGGGATCGGGGGCGGGGTCGGACGCAAGGTCGGGCGCGGGTTCAGGGTCAGCGGCGACGGACGCGACGGCGCTGACCACCGGCTCGCCGCGGTGACGCCGGCGCGCCTGCCAGAGCCGAAGCGCGATCATCCCCGCCCGGCCCAGACGGCTGAAGTCATCGATCCGGCCCTCGCCCGCGGCGCTGGCCATGCCGTCCTCGATGGAATCGAGGGTGGCGTCGGGGTCGGCGCGATTGAAGAGGAAGGCCATCTCGGCCCGCGCCTCTTCCCGCCGGAGCCGGCGGTCGCTCTTCGGGACGATATCCGGCGTCGCTTCCATCCCATGATTGTCCCATGGTCCGGACGGGGTGCTGGAAGTTCGTGTTTCTCGCCACCTGTTCCGTCGGAAATACAGGCGGTTACGCGTGGCGGAAAGGATGGTTCAGCGCAGCGTGGCCGGGTCCGCAGTCTCCGGATCGACGTCGCCTGCCGGGATGGACCGGGCACGGGGCATCACCGCCCGGGCGGGTGAACGGAGACCGGCGAACGGATAAGCCTCGCGAAGGGCGGACGCGACGGGCGGGCGCGACGGGTGGGCGCGATCAGGCCCGGCGGATGTCGCCGGTGTCGAAGGGACGGCCCCGCGCGCTCATCAGATTCCAGCCGGCGTTGGTCGGCCAGAACCCGGCCTTGCCGCGGCGTTCGACCAGTCCCCGGATGGCGAGTTGTTCGCCCGCTTCGGCGCGCGGCGTACGGCTGTCGTCCACGATGTCGAGGAGGGCTTCGATCTGATCTGCGTCGGTCATGGCCGACAGGATAGGCGGTGAAAGCCGCCGCGCCTATCCGTATTGACCACCCTGGACGCCATCTTCTCCCGCCGCCTTGCGACGGCGCAGGATGTCGGACCAGTGATCGGCCAGCACCAGCAGCCCCTGACGACGGGTATCGTCGGTTTCGGCGACGGCCTCGGCGATCAGCTCGGACAGTTCGGCGCGGACTTCAGACTGGGGTTTCAACGGGGGCATACGAGGGAAAGCCCCCGCCCCTGAGTCGGGTTTCAGCGCCACCGCAAAGAAAAATCGAAGATTTATCCGGGCTTAGCCTCGAGCGCTTCAGCCCGCGTCGCGTTTGGCGTCGCCCGCCAGCACCCCGTCCACGGCGGCGCGAAGCCGCTCGGGCGAGAAGGGCTTGAACAGGGTCTCGTCCGCGCCGAAGGCCCGCGCCGTCTGGAGCAGATAGGCGCCGTCCAGCATGCCGCCCGCCGAGATCGCCAGAATCGGGAAGCGCCGCCCCTCGCGCCGCAGCGTCAGTATGGTCTCCAGCCCGTCGCGATGCGGCATCAGGATGTCGAGGATCATCAGATCGACCGTGTG
>SDZP01000190.1 GCA_004144935.1 Caulobacteraceae bacterium
GCTGGACCTCGAGCCGCAGACGGGTCTCCTCGGGCAGGCGCAGGATGGCTTCCGGCACCAGTTCGCTGAGCAGGCGGGCGCCCTGACTGCCACCGGTCACCAGGATGCGGATCGGCTGGCCTTCGATCGGGGCTTCGTAGGGCTTGTCGTAGAGGGCGCTGATCTCAGGCCGCACCGGGTTGCCGACCACGCGGGCGCGGGCCTTCACCTTGGGCGGGGCCTTCTCCAGGGTCGGGAAGGCGCAGGCGACCTCGGTGACCCTGGGGGCCAGGAAGCGGTTGACCCGGCCCAGCACGGCGTTCTGTTCGTGGATAACGGTCGGCCGCTTCTGGCCGAGCGCCGCCATCAGGCTGGGCAGGCTGGGGTAGCCGCCGAAGCCGACGACCACGGCCGGGTCCATGCGCTTGAAGGCGGCCCCGGCCTGCATGACGCCCTGCAGCACCGCGAAGCCGGCCTTGATCATGCCGATCGGGTCGCTGGACTTGGCGGTGGCGGCCGACAGGGTCAGCCGCACGTCGGCGGGGAACTTGTCGGCGTACAGGGCGCCGCGCTCGTCGGTGGCCAGCACGATGCGCCAGCCACGGCGGGTCAGCGCCTCGGCCAGGGCTTGGGCCGGGAACATGTGGCCCCCGGTGCCTCCGGCGGCGATGACGGCCAGACGGGCGGCCATGGTCTAGTCCCTCTGCATGCGACGGCCTCCCCTACCCGGCCCGGATGGGGCGGGACAAGGGAAAGCCGTGAAGGAAACAAGGCGGTCCGGCGAAATCACCGACGGGCGAAGGGGCCATGGCCCGCGGCTTCCGGCTCGAAGGCGCCAGGCCGTTTGCGGGTCAGGCTGAGCGCCATGCCCATGGTCAGGCCCATGGCCAGCATCGAGGAGCCGCCGTAGCTGATGAAGGGCAGCGTCATGCCCTTGGTCGGGGCCAGATTGAGGTTCACCGCCATGTTGATCAGCGCCTGCTGGCCGACCAGCACGAACAGGGCCGCGGCGGCCACCTGCTCGAAGCTGTCCTGCAGCCGCATCGACTTGTAGAGGCCGCGCACCATCAGGAAGGCGAAGACGCCGATCAGGGCCAGGGAGAAGATCAGGCCGTATTCCTCGGCGGCGACCGAGTAGATGAAGTCGGTCTGCAGGTCGGGAACGCCCTGCTTCATGACGCCCTCGCCGGGGCCGCGACCGAACAGGCCGCCGTTGGCGATGGCCTGCGCCGCCTTGTCGACCTGGTGGGTGTCGGCGCCCTCGGGGCTGAGGAAGCGGTCGACCCGGCTGCGGGCGTGCGGCAGCAGGACGTAGATCAGGCCAAGGCCCCCGGCCGCCGCGCCGCCCATGATCGGGATCCAGCTGATCGGCACTCCGGCCATCCAGAAGGCGGCCCCGAAGGCGATGGTGATCAGGATGGTCTGGCCGACGTCCGGCTGGATGATCAGCAGGGCCACGGCGACAAAATAGAGACCGAAGGCGATGGAGACGCCGGGCACCCCCTGCCCCTTCTGGCCCTCGGAGAACATCCAGGCGACCAGCACGATCAGGGCCGGCTTGAGGAACTCGGACGGCTGCAGGGTGAAGCCCGCGAAGGTCACCCAGCGGGTCGCGCCCTTCGCCTCATGGCCGAAGAACGGCAGCGCCAGCATGCAAAGGATGGCGGCGATGTAGATGAAGAAGGCGGCCCGCTTGATCCCCCTCGGCGACAGGATCGACACGGCCAGCACGATGCCGCAGGCGCCGAGGCCGAAGATCGTCTGGCGGATGGCGAAGTGCAGCGGGTCGTCCAGCCGCAGCCGGATGGCCGCCGCCGGGCTGGAGGTCAGGCTGAGCAGTACGCCGATGGCGATCAGGATGCCCGTCGCCGCCAGCAGGGCGTGGTCGACGGTCCACCACCAGCTGGCCAGGGCGCCGCGGTTGGCGCGGGAGACCAGATGCTGGTTGTTGTGGCTGGGCAGATCGGCGGTCGTCATGCGCGGGCCTCGCGGGCGGCGGGCTGGCCGAGGGCCTGGACGGCGGCGCGGAACGCCTCGCCGCGGGCTTCGAAGTCGGCGTACTGGTCGAAGGAGGCGGTGGCCGGGGAGAGCAGGACGATCGCCTCGTCCTCGCTGCCCTGGGCGTCGGCATAGGCGGCGGCGACGGCGGCTTCCATGTGGCCACAGCGGACCACCGCAGCCTTGCCTTGCAGGGTCTCGGCGAAGGCTTGCTCGGCCTCGCCGATCAGGTAGGCCTTCTGGATGCGCGGGAAGAGGTCGGCCAGCGCCTCGATGCCGCCTTCCTTGGCCCGGCCGCCGGCGATCCAGTAGACCTTTGGGTAGCTGGACAGGGCCTGGCGGGCGGCGTCGGCGTTGGTGGCCTTGGAGTCGTTGACGAAGCGGACACGGCCAAGCTTGCCGACCGTCTCCATCCGGTGGGCCAGGCCCGGGAAGGTCATCAGGCCATTGGCGGCGTCCTCGCTGCTGACGCCGAGCGCCAGGCAGGCGGCGTAGGCGGCGGCGGCGTTCTGCCAGTTGTGCTTGCCGGGCAGGGAGCGGACCATGGTCAGGTCGGCGACCTCCAAGGTGCGCTCGCCAGTCGCGTCGTAGAGCACGCCCGACAGCACATAGACGCCCCGGCCCATGGCCTTGCCGGCGCTGATCGGGCGGATGGTGCGGCGGTTGGCGGCGGTGATCTCGGTGCAGATCCGCTGGCACCAGGGGTCGTCGACGCCGATGACGGCGGTGTCGCCCTTGCCCTGGTTGAGCAGGATGCGCTTCTTGGCGGTGACGTAGCCTTCCATGCCGCCGTGCCGGTCCAGGTGGTCGGGCGACAGATTGAGCAGGACGGACGCGTCGGCCTTCAGCGAGCTGGTCAGGTCGAGCTGGTAGCTGGACAGCTCCAGCACATAGACGGCGCCGCCGTGCATGTCGGGCAGGCCCAGCACGCCGAAGCCGATGTTGCCGCCGATGCGGGCGTCGCGGCCGGCGCTGCGCAGCACATGGCCGATCAGGGCGGTGGTCGTCGACTTGCCGTTGGTGCCGGTGATGGCGACGATCTTCGGCCGCTTGTGGGCCGGCGCCGCGTTCACCGCCCGGGCGAAGAGCTCAATGTCGCCCAGCACCTCGACCCCATTGGCCTGGGCGCGGGTCACGGTCCAGTGCGGCATGGGATGGGTCAGCGGCACGCCCGGCGATAGCATCAGGGCGGCGAAGTCGGCCCAGTCGGCCGCCTCCAGGTCGACCAGCGGCAGGCCCTCGGCCTCGGCGGCCTCGCGCCCCTTCGGATTTTCATCCCACAGCGCCACCTTGGCTCCGCCGGCGATGAGGGCGCGCGCGGCCGACAGACCGGTCCGGCCGAGGCCGAACACGGCGACGGTGCGCCCTTCAAAGCCGGGAACGGGGATCATGGCGCGCGGCTCCCCTCTACCTGAGCTTCAGGGTGGCCAGGCCGATGAAGGCCAGGATGATGGCGACGATCCAGAAGCGGATGACGACGGTGCTCTCGGCCCAGCCCAGCTTCTCGAAGTGGTGGTGGATGGGCGCCATCAGGAAGATGCGCTTGCCGGTCCGCTTGAAATAGAAGACCTGGATCATCACCGACAGGGCCTCGACCACGAACAGGCCGCCGATGATGCCCAGCACGATCTCATGCTTGGCGGCCACGGCGACGGCGCTGATCGAGCCGCCGAGGGCCAGCGAGCCGGTATCGCCCATGAAGATCTTGGCCGGCGGGGCGTTGTACCAGAGGAATCCCATGCCGCCGCCGATGATGCTCATGCAGAATACCGCCAGCTCACCCGAGCCCGGCACCCACGGCACCTGCAGGTAGCCGGCGAACACCGCGTTGCCGACCAGGTAGGCGATGACGCCGAAGGCGGCGGCGGCGATCATCACCGGCACGATGGCGAGACCGTCGAGGCCGTCGGTCAGGTTCACGGCGTTGGAGGCGCCAACGATGATGAAGGCCCCGAAGGCCAGGTAGAACCAGCCCAGGTCGATGATCAGGTTCTTGAAGATGGGGAAGGCGACCGAGGTCACCAGATGCGGCGCTTCCCTGGGACTTTCGCCGTAGAGCACCAGGACCAGCACCGCCAGGACGGCGACCGCGGCCTGGATCAGGATCTTCATGCGGCCTGAAACCCCGGCGGTCGTCTGTTTGGTCACCTTCTGATAGTCGTCGAGGAAGCCCAGCAGGCCGTAGGCGCCGGTGACGAAGATCACCACCCAGACCTTGACGCTGGAGAGGTCGGCCCACAGCAGGGTGCCGACCATCATCCCGGCCAGGATCATGAAGCCGCCCATGGTCGGCGTGCCGGCCTTTTCGAGCACGTGGCGGGCGGGCCCGTCCTCGCGGATCGGCTGGCCCTTGCCCTGCTTGGCCCGCATCCAGCGGATGAAGCGGCTGCCCATGCCGACGGCGACCAGGAAGGCGGTCGCCCAGGCCATGCCGGCCCGGAAGGTCTGGTACTGGAACAGGCCCAGCAGCGGAAATTTGGCGCCCTCGGCCGTCAGCCATTCATAGAGAAGATACAGCATCAGGCGCCTCCCCCGGCGCTGTCCAGCGCGGCCAGGGCGGCGGCGATAACGCCGGCGCGCGAGCCGTTGGAGCCTTTGACCATCACCACATCGCCCGGCTCCAGCGCCGCTGCGATCAGCGGCGCGAGATCGGCCGCTGTTTCGGCGTAGCCGCCCCGGCGAGTCGCCGGAAGGGCTTCCCAGAGGGATTTCATCAGCGGCCCCGCCACGAAGACCAGGTCGATGCCGGCCGCTTCGATAGGCGCGGCAAGGGATGCGTGCATGGCAGGGCCCTCCGGGCCGAGCTCCAGCATGTCGGTAAGCGCGACGATGCGCCGCCCCGTCACCTTTCGGGCCCCCAGGGTGCGGAAGCCGGCGATCATGGAGATCGGGTTGGCGTTGTAGGACTCGTCGATCAGAGTGAAGGGCGCGCCGGGCCGGGCGATGGCCTTCTCGGCCCCGCGGCCAGCCAGCGGCTCGAAGGCCGCCAGAGCGGCGAGCGCGGTCGGACGGTCGACCTCCATCGCTTCCAGCATCAGCAGGGTGCAGAGGCTGTTGAGGCCCCAGTGGTGGCCAGTCTGCCGCAGGCCGTAGCTGAGGGGCTGGCCGTGCAGGGTGGCGGAGACGGTGGCGCGGGCGCCGTCGACGTCGAACCCTGTCAGGCGGGCATCGCAACCTTCGGCCGCGCCGAAAGACCAGACCTTGGCGCCGGCGGCGCGGGCCCGGTCGCTGAGCAGGTCGAACCATCGGTTGTCGGCGTTGAGCACGGCGATGCCGCCCGGCTCGATGCCGTCGAAGATCTCGGCCTTGGCCAGGGCGACGCCGGCCTCGCCGTCCGGGAAGTTCTCGATGTGGACCGGGCCGACCGTGGTGATCGCCACCGCGTGCGGCCGCACGAACTTCGACAGGGGTGTGATCTCGTCGGCATGGTTCATGCCGATCTCGAAGACCGCGCGCCGGGTCGCCTTGGGCATCCGCGCCAGCGTCAGGGGCACGCCGATGTGGTTGTTGTAGCTTTTGACCGAGTTGTGGCTCGGTCCGGCCAGGGCCAGGCCCGCGGCGATGGCCTGGGTGACGCTGGTCTTGCCGACCGAGCCGGTGACCGCGCAACGGCGCGCCGACGAGCGGTCGCGGGCGGCGACGCCGAGGGATTCCAGGGCCTTGAGGGTGTCGGCGACCTGGACCGAGGGGCCATCGACCGGCTTCGAGGCCAGGATGCCGGCCGCGCTATCGGCCAAGGCCCCGGCCGCGAACTCATGGCCATCGCGGGCGCCCGCCAGGGCCACGAACAGGTCGCCCGGCTCGATCGACCGGCTGTCGATGGAGACGCCGTCGGCCGAAAAGTCGGCGGTGGCCGTCCCGCCGGTGGCGGCGGCGATCTCGGCGGCGGTCCAGAGGCTCATCGGCTGACCTCCCCTGCCGCTTGAAGCGCGGCGGCGGTCTCGGCCACGTCGTCGAAGGGGTGGTTCACGCCGGCGACCAGCTGGCCCTGCTCATGGCCCTTGCCGGCCACGGCCAGGACGTCGCCGTCCTGCAGCAGCGCCGCACCGGCCCGAATGGCTTCGCGGCGGTCGCCGATCTCCCGCGCCCCCGGGGCCGCGGCGAGGATGGCGGCGCGGATCGCGGCGGGGTCTTCGGAGCGCGGGTTGTCGTCGGTGACGATGGCGACATCGGCCAGCCGGGCGGCGATCTCGCCCATCAGCGGCCGCTTGCCGGCGTCGCGGTCGCCGCCGGCTCCGAACACCGCGATCAGCTTGCCGCGCACATGCGGCCGCAGGGCCTTGAGCAGGGTTTCCAGACCGTCGGGGGTATGGGCGTAGTCGACATAGGCCTCGCCGCCGCGCGGGCCCGCGCCGACCCGCTGCATGCGGCCGGGCGCGCCGTCCAGCTGGTCGAGGGCGGCGAAGACGGCGGCAGCCTCCTCGCCGGCGGCGATGCACAGCCCGGCCGCGACCAGGGCGTTGTCGGCCTGGAAGCCGCCGGCCAGCGGCAGGCGGACGATGTGATGCGCGCCCCGGTACTCCAGGGTCAGGGTCTGGCCGTCCGGGGTGAGGATGCGGTCAAGCAGCCGGATTCCCTGCCCCGCCTCGCCCGTCGAAATCAGGGTGTGGCCATGGGTGACGGCGGCGGCGGCGAAGGCGTCGTACTGATCGCTGTCGGCGTTGAGCACGGCGGTCGAGCCGGTCGGCAGCAGGGTTTCGAACAGGCGCAGCTTGGCGGCCCGGTAGGCGCCCATGGTGCCATGGTAGTCGAGGTGATCCTGCGTGAAGTTGGTGAAGCCGGCGGCGGTCAGCCTCACGCCGTCCAGCCGGCGCTGGTCGATGC
>SDZP01000611.1 GCA_004144935.1 Caulobacteraceae bacterium
GGCCCAGATGGTCACGACCGCCGAGGCGCCCGATCTGGCGGCGTCCGGGCCCTCGGAACCCGGCGATGAAAAGGACGATCGCGACATCCACCAGTCGTGGGGCTACCGCGACCTGAACCATTTCGCCGTGACCCTGACCGACCGCGATCAGCCGGACCAGCATCTGGCCCTGATCCTGGAACGGCGGGGCCTGTTCAGCTGGCAGCTGGCGGCGGTGGACCTGCAGAGCGACGGAGCTTAGCGGCCTTTCCGGGGCGGCGGAGTCCAGTGGGCCATGGTGTGCCTTCGCCAATCGGCGTCGCCGCCGGCGAACATAGCCTCCTCCACGTGGTCTGCCTCACGTTCGAGAGTGTCCGCGAGATGTCTCACGAAGCGGCAGAACCGGTCGTAGACCTCCACCTCATTCCGACGTGAGACGACGGCCTGCCAGTTGCTACTGCCGTCCCGCCGGATCTTTCGTACGCGGCCATCCCAGTGAACAATCGGAGCAGCCGGGTCCGGAGCCTGCAACAGCTCCATCGACTTGGCCGTCCACTGATCCATGATGTAGCCGCGCCGGTCAGGGGCGGCCGTCTGGAGGAAGAAGATCGCCTTGGTGAAGTAGGCTGGACCCGTGCCCTTGATCCGGGTTTCGGAGAACCTGCTGTAGGCCTCAAGGGCGTCGATGGCCCCGCTGCGCAGGTCGTGGACGATGGGTGCCCAGCGCGCCCGGTCAGCCCATGAGTTGCGCCCCGAATCCCGGCGCTGACCGCCCCACGCCATGATGGTCAGCCACGCGTCTTCGTCGTCGAGGCCGGGCAATGCCGCGAATACGGCGTCACGGTTCTGCGGTTCGTCGAACAGCATCGACCGTTCGACGCCGGTGACATCCTTCGCCCAGGCATGGGGCGAGACCGGCCCCGGCCAGTCGGACACGACCGAACGCTCTCCCCCTGCTGAGAGGCAAGTCCTGAAGTACGCCAGATGCTCCGGGTGGAACGGCAGGATCACCCGCCCAGCGCCGCCCGCACTGCCGCCAGACCATCTTCGGCCTTGCCGCCGTCCGGGGCGCCGCCCTGGGCGAAGTCGGGCTTGCCGCCCGCGCCCTGACCGCCCATCGCCAGCACCGCCGCGCGGGCCAGATCGGCCGCATTGACCGAGCCGACGATGTCCGAGGTGACGGCGACGGTGACCGCCGCCTTGCCCTCGGTCACGCCGATCAGGGCGACGACGCCGGAACCGATTTGTTTGCGGAAGTCCTCGGCCACGCCGCGCAGGCCCTTGCCGTCCACGCCGTCGAGGACGCGGGCGATCAGCTTGACGCCGTTGATCTCTTCCGGCGCGGTGTTGGCCGAGGCCCCACCGCCGCCCAGCGCCAGTTGCTTCTTCAGTTCGGCGACCTGCTTCTCCAGCGCCTTGACCGAGGTCTGCAGGCC
>SDZP01000191.1 GCA_004144935.1 Caulobacteraceae bacterium
GGCCAGGTCCTGCATCCAGCCCAGGTAGACGACATTGTTGACGTGACCGTTCTCGTCGATGTCGGACGGGGCCGGCGCGAACTCGAGGCGAAAGGTCTGGCGGTCGTCCGGAGGGGCCAGGGCCCGGCTCACGCCGGAAGGACGCCCTGTTGCTGCAGGAAGGTCTTCAACTCGCCGGCCTGGTACATCTCGCGGACGATGTCGCTGCCGCCGACGAATTCACCCTTCACATAGAGTTGCGGGATGGTCGGCCAGTCGCTGTAGGTCTTGATGCCCTGGCGCAGCTCTTCGGACTGCAGCACGTCGACGCCGACGAAGTCGACTTCCAGGTGGTCGAGGATCTGCACGACCAGCGAGGAGAAGCCGCAGCGCGGCTGGTCCGGTTCGCCCTTCATGAACACCACGACGGGGTTGTCGGTGACCGACTGGGCGATGAAGGCGTTGACGCGTTCGGCGACAGCAGCGTCGGACATGGGACTTGATCCTTTTGGGAAACTCTTCCCCTCAGCTAGGCGCCGGGGGGCTCCGGGTCAAGAACCCGCGACGTTCAGGACGCCTCGGGTCCGGAGAAGCGGGCCATCTCGATCTGCGCCGCGACGCCGGCGGGCAGCTCGCGTTCGGGCACCGCCGCCAGCCGGCCGATGCGCTCGACGCTGTCGGCCTCCATCCGCACGCTGGTCACCGAGGGCTCGAACAGGGCGAAGGCCAGGCAGATCTCCTCGCCGGTCCAGCCGTGGGTGTCCTCGAGGAAGTGATAGGCGCTGCGCGGGCTGATCTTCGGCTTCTTCTTGAACCAGCCCTGCATCAGGCTTGGCTTGTCGGCTCCGGTCAGCTCGGCCGGACAGACATCGCGGGCGATGACGGCGAGGTTGCGGTCGGAGGCCAGCTTCAGGCGATGGCGTTCCTTCCAGCCGGAGGTCAGGCTGTAGGGGGTGATCAGGCAGTCGACGCCGGGCTTGTCCAGCGCCAGGGTCATGGTCTCGCCGGCGCCCGCGACGCCGAGGTAGCGAACCTGGCGGCTGTGCCTGAGGGTGCGCGCGAAATCGACCTGGGCCAGGTCTTCGACGATCAGCAGGTCGATGTAGTCGAGTCCCAGCCGGCGCAGCACCGCGCCGGCTGCGTCGTCGAGGCTGCCGCTGGTCGGCGCGCGCCAGGCGAGGAACAGCAGCCGCCGTTCGACGTCGGCCATCGCCTGGGACAGGCCCTCGATCAGGCCGTCGCTGGACCCGGCCAGTTCGAAGGAATTGATGCCAGCGCTCATCGCCGCGTCGATCAGGACGCGCCAGTCACGGGCCGACCGGCGGCTGGAATCGTCCAGCAGCAGGGAGACGACCGAGACGGCCATCCCGGAGGTGGCGCCGAAGGGACGATAGCGCATGGGGGCCTTACGGGGCTGCGGTTTCGAGGGCGAGGGCGTGCAGCACGGTGCCGAGCACATCGGCCAGCGCCTTGTTGACCAGCTGGTGCTGACGCACGCGGGGCAGGCCGGCGAAGACCGGCGAGACGATCCGCGCCTTGTAGTGGTCGCCATCGCCCGCCAGGTCGGTGATGGTGATCTCGGCGTCCGGGAAGGCCTCGGTCAGGCGGCGTTCCAGTTCGGCGACAGGCATGGGCACGGGCGACTCTCCTCGTAGACAGCCGAGCAATGGCGGATAATGCTTAATAGGCTTCCAAGGGGGATTAAGCATGTGGCATCGCATCGCGTTCAAGGCTCTGGCGGCGACGGCGATTGCCGCCTCGCTGTCGGCCTGCAACCTGGTGGTGACCACCGAGCCGACCTTCCTGGCCGAGGACCAGGCGACGCCGGCCCTGCGCGAGGGGCTGTGGGTCAACCAGAAGACGGGCTGTGACTTCGACCTCAAGGCGCCGGCGACCAGCTGGCCCGAATGCGCCAACTGGATCGTGGTCAAGGGTTCGGCGATGACCGGGGTCGACGAAAAGGGCGAGACCTTCAGCGCGCCCTTCGTCCTTGCCGCCGGCGATCCCCGGGTGCTGCAGTTCCGCGTCGAGGACGACGCCGACAGCAAGCAAGCCGAGGACGGCAAGCCGGCGGCCATCTACCTCTACATGGGCATGCGGCCGCTGGAGTTCGACACGGCGGGCAGGATCGTCGCCTACAGCGGCTGGGTCGTGCAGTGCGGCCCACCGCCGCCCGCCGACGCCAAGCGGGCGGATGGCAATCCGCGTTACGGCAGCCTGACGCCGGCTCCCGGGATGATCATGGATGACGATCAGTCCGGCTGCGCCCCGGAGAGCAAGGCAGCTCTGATCGGCGCCGCCAGGCTGTCCGAGGTTTATGAGACCGGCGCCGACAAGACCGACGTCAGCCGCTGGGTCCGCGACGGGGACAAATAGGCCGGCTGGACAATCACGCGACTCTCACGCACTGTTCACGGGGGCGTGATGGAGGTCGTGATGAGACTGTCATTGGGTTTTGTGCTGCTCGCCGCCGCTGGACTGACCGCCTGCAACGAGGATGTAGTCACCACCCGCACCCCGGTGCTGTTCGCCGCCGATCGCGATGCTCTGCCGCCGGCGAAGGACGGCGTCTGGGCGGGCGACGGCTGTTCGGCCGATCCCGCCCTCGATCTGCCGGCCTGGGACTGCGGCGACGCCTTCATCGTCCGGCGGGGCCAGCCGGCCCATCCCGACGAGGCGGTCGAGAATGACCCTGCGCGCATGAAGGCCATGCGCGTTGCCGTCTCCGGCGACTTCCAGGTCGCCCAGACCGGGCCGAGCGATCCCGGTGCCGATGGGTTCTACAGCTACCACGGCGTCGACGGCGTCCGGCTCGACGAACAGGGCCGGATGATCGCCCTGCGCACCTGGCGGCTGAAATGCGGGCCGCCGCCGCCCAAGGGGACGAAGACCGAGGGCGGTAAGCCACGCCGCCAGACGCTGGAGCCCTATCCCGGCGTGGTGGTCGAGGAGGGCGGTTGCGCCGCCAAGGGCCGCGCCGGCCTGATCGCCGCCGCAGGCGCCAGCCGGGTCGATCCGAAGGGCAACCACGGCGGGGCCGATGGCTACCGCTGGGTGCGGGACGAGCGGCCCGGCGACTGGGTAGAAGCCCAGCCGGTCTCCGAGCCGCCGCCCAAGAGTTAGTCCACCATCGCCGAATAGATGATGTTCTTCAGCTGGCCGCGGAAGTTGAAGGTGCCGGACGGCATCAGCTGGGTCATGAAGACGACGCTGAGCTCCTCGTGCGGGTCGACCCAGAAGATGGTCGAGGCCGCGCCGCCCCAGTAGAAGTCGCCTTCGCCCAGCGTGCCGGTGCTGACCACGTCCATGGTGCTGGCGAAGCCGAGACCGAAGCCGACGCCGCTGTTGGCGGTTTCGGAGAAGCTGCCGATGGCGATCTGGGTCAGGTCCTGGTCGTCCGGCAGGTGGTTGCGGGTCATCAGGTCGAGGGTGCGGGGGCCGAGAATCCGCGCGCTGTCCAGCTCGCCGCCCCGGCGCAGCATTTCGCAGAAACGCATGTAGTCGGCGCAGGTGCCGGTCAGGCCGCCGCCGCCCGACAGGAATTTGGCCGGCTGCAGGTAGGCGCTGGTCCCGGCGTCGTCCATCAGGCCGAGGGTCTTGTCGGGATTGCGCTGGTAGTTGGAGGCGAAGCGGTGGGCCTTCTCGGGCGCCACCTGGAAGCTGGTGTCGACCATGCCGAGCGGGTCGAAGATGACGTCCTGCAGGTATTTGTCGAAGGGCACGCCGCTGATCCGCTCGACCAGGGCGCCGCAGACGTCGGTGGCCAGGGAATACATCCACTTGCTGCCGGGCTGGTAGAGCAGGGGCACCTGGGCCAGCTTGGCCATGAATTCGGGCAGGGTGTCGGCGGCGCCGAGGCTGCGGATCTTCAGGGCGCGATAGACCTTGTCGACCGGGTGCTGGATGCCGACGCCGGGCAGGCCGCCGCCGTAGGTCAGGCCGCTCATGTGGGTGAGCACGTCGCGCATGCTGACCGGGCGCTCGAGGGCCTCGGTCTTCATCTCCTCGCCCTCGCCGCTGACCCAGACGCGCTGGGCCTTCCACTCCGGGAAGAAGCGGTGGACCGGATCGTCGAGCTGGAAGAAGCCGCGCTCGAACAGGGTCATCAGGGCGACCGAGGTGATCGGCTTGGTCATCGAATAGATGCGGAAGATGGTGTCCTCGGCCATCGGCTTGTTGCGCTCGAGGTCCATGCTGCCGAACACCGCGTTGTAGGCCGGATGGCCGTGGCGGGTGACGGCAATCTGGCAGCCGGCGATGCGGCCCTTGTCAATGTACTGGGTCTGCAGGTGGTCGCCGATGCGCTGCAGGCGATCGGCGTCGAGGCCGGTCCAGTTCGATTGCGCGTCCATCCTGAAGTCTCCCGGAGTTTCTGGTTCGTTGGCCCCATCATGGCCGAACGATCGTTTGAACGCCAAGTCGAAACTTGGGTACGGTTCAAGCCACGCCCAACTCCGCTCCTCCCGGCGAATGCCGGGATCCATTTCGTAGGGCTCCGAAGTTCAAGGCAAGCCGAACGAATGCATCAGAATTCCGAGCTCTATGAAATGGGCCCCGGCATTGACGCTACGCGCCGCCCTTCGGGACGCCGGGGTGAGCGGAGAAGGAGGTACGGTCTCTACCCCTGCGTGACCATGCCGCCGGGCAGCAGCTCCGCCCGGCCCGCCAGCGCCAATTCGGTCAGGGCGGCCAGCACGACCGGGACCGGCGCGCCGGTGGCGCGGACCAGTTCGTCCCGGGAGACCGAGGTTGGCGAGAGCAGGTCGGCGAGGCGCTCGCGGAGGGCATCTATCTCGCGGTCGCTGGCGGCGGCGCCCTTCCACTGGGGCGGATCGCGCTCGCGCAGGGTCATGTCGCGGATGGCGGTCAGGACGTCGTCGACGCTCTCGCACATCTGGGCGCCCTGGCGGATCAGGTCGTTGGTGCCCTTCGCGCGGGGATCGAGCGGCGAGCCGGGGACGGCCAGAACCTCGCGGCCCTGCTCGTTCGCCAGCCGGGCGGTGATCAGCGAGCCGGAGCGCAGTTCGGCCTCGACCACGACGACGGCCAGGGACAGGCCGGAGATGAGGCGGTTGCGGCGGGGGAAGTCGCGGGCCTGGGCGCGGTAGCCGGGCGGGCTCTCGGAGACGATGGCCCCACGCTCGGCGATCTGGCGGTGCAGGTCGGAGTGCTCGGGCGGATAGATGTCGTCCAGGCCGCCCCCTAGCACGGCGATGGTTCCGGTCGGCAGGGCGCCCAGGTGGGCGGCGCCGTCGATGCCGCGGGCCAGGCCGGAGATGACGGTGACGCCGGCTTCGCCCAGCTGGGCGGCGAGGCCCCGGGCGAACTTCTGGCCTCCGGCCGAGGCGATGCGCGCCCCGACGATGGCGACGGTCGGGCGGCTGGCGACGCCGATATCGCCGAGCACCCAGATCAGTGGCGGCGGCGGGTCGACGGCCGCCAGAAGCTGCGGAAAGGCGGGCTCGCCGGCGCACAGCAGCCGGGCGCCCATGCGGTCGCCGGCCGCCAGTTCGCGGCGAGCGTCGTCCGGTGTCGGGATGCGCAGGGGGCCGCTTCGGCCGGCCTTTTGGACGAGATCCGGCAAGGCGTCCATCGCCGCCCGCGCCGAACCGAAGCGGCCCAGCAGGTTCTCGAAGGCCACCGGCCCGACCTGTTCGGTGCGGGCCAGGCGCAGCCAGGCGAGGCGCTCGTCGTCCGTCATCGGCGCTGGCTCAGGCCTTGGCGTCCGAAGGCCCCTCGGCCGGCGGTGGCTGATCCTTGCCAGCGCCGATCTTCGGCTCCTGGCCCTTGAGCAGGCGGCCGATGTTGTCCCGGTGGCGGAAGAAGACCAGCACGGCCATGAACACCGCCAGCACCACCACGGGGTAGGGCTGTTCGGTGGCCAGGGCGAAGAAGGGGGCCAGGGCGACGGCGGTCAGGCCGGCCAGCGAGGAGATGCGGAACAGGAAGGCGATCACCAGCCAGGTGACGCCGGCCAGCAGCCCCGCCGGCCAGGCGATGGCCAGCATGGTGCCGAAGAAGGTGGCGACGCCCTTGCCGCCCTTGAACTTCAGCCAGACCGGAAACAGGTGGCCGGTGAAGGCGGCGCCGGCGGCGATGGCCATGGCGGCCGGCAGCCAGTGGGTCAGCAGCCCGGCCAGCAGAACGGCCAGGGCGCCCTTGCCGCTGTCGCCGATCAGGGCCAGCAGGGCCAGGTCCTTGCGGCCGGTGCGCAGCACGTTGGTGGCGCCGATGTTGCCCGAGCCGACGGTGCGGATGTCGATGCCGGCAATGCGGGCGCTGAGCAGCCCGAACGGGATCGAGCCCAGCAGATAGCCGCCGATGGCGACCAGGGCGAGGGTCAGGAGGGCAGGGCCGACCAGGGATTCCATGTTTGTTCCTCCGGGCGTGACGATGCCGCGCAGATTGGCGATGAGCAAGGGGCAAGCGTCGGGAGCACCCGGCCCTCGACCCAACTCTACCGCTCATCCCGGCGAATGCCGGGACCCATTTCAAAGGGCGCCGGCTTTTGCTGTTCGAGCCCAGATTGGCCTCGGCGGCCTGAATCAGCATCCTCTCCGAAACAGGTTCGCCCTATGAAATGGGTCCCGGCATTCGCCGGGATGAGCGGAATCTGAGACGGCGTTAGTCGGCCGTTCGGTACACCGTCCGTCCGTCCACCAGGGTCATCAGCACCTGCCCCTGCAGCCGGCGCCCATCGAAGGCCGAGTTCTTCGACTTCGACCGCAGCTTGTCGGCATCGACCAGGATCGGGGCGCCGGCTGCAG
>SDZP01000612.1 GCA_004144935.1 Caulobacteraceae bacterium
GGCGTCGGCGCTGGCGACCACGACGCGGGAAACGCCATGGGCGATGAGCAGGCTCGAGCAGGATGCGCCGCCGCCCGAGCGCTCGCCGCAGGGCTCCAGGGTGACATAGGCCGTCGCTCCTTTGGCCTTGTTGCCGGCCTGGGAAAGGGCAAGCTCCTCGGCATGGGGCCGGCCGCCATCGCCGGTGGCGCCCTCCCCCACCACAAGGTCGTCACGGACGATGACGCAGCCAACGGCAGGGTTGGGCGCCGTGCGGCCCAGTTGGGCCTCGGCCAGCGCGATCGCTCGGCGCATGTGGGTTTCGTCTGACATGACCGCTTATCCCTCCCCTGCATGGAGAGGGAAAGGCCGTCCTCAGATTGCCGGCAGGGCCTGGGCGCGGTCGGCGTCGAGGTACTTGGCGTCGACCGGCTTGAGATCCTTGTCCAGCTCGATCAGCAGCGGGTTGCCGGTGGGAATCTCAACATCGAGAATGTTCTCGTTCGAGACGCTGAACAGGTGCTTGACGATGGCGCGCAGGGAATTGCCATGGGCGGCGACCAGCACGTTCTCGCCCGCGGCCAGGCGGGGCGCGATCTCGGCGTCCCAGTAGGGCAGGACGCGATCGAGCGTCGTCTTGAGGCTTTCGGTCACGGGCAGAGCGGCGCCGGCGTAGCGGCGATCCTTGCTGAAGTCGAACTCGCCGCCCGGCGCCAGGTCCGGAGGCGGGATGTCGAACGATCGGCGCCAGATCTTGACCTGGTCGGCGCCGTGCTTGGCCACCGTCTCGTCCTTGTTGAGGCCGGTCAGACCGCCGTAGTGGCGCTCGTTCAGGCGCCAGTCCTTGATCACCGGCACGAAGCCCTGGCCGGCCTTGGATAGGGCGATGGAGCAGGTGCGGATGGCCCGGGTCAGGACCGAGGTGTAGGCGCGATCGATATGGACGCCGGTGTCCTTGATCAGCTGGCCGGCCTTGGCCGCCTGGGCCTCGCCTTCCGGCGTCAAGTCCACGTCCACCCAGCCGGTAAAGCGGTTTTCCAGGTTCCACTGGCTTTGGCCGTGGCGAACAAGGATCAGGGTGGGCATGGCGGCCTCGCTTAGGTTGCTGTCAGGGCCGGGCTAAGGGCCTCGGCAAGGCGCGTCAAGTGACGGGCGGGGGCCGCGCTGCTATAGAGTCGGCCATGCCGGACAAGTTCCTGTTTCCCCTAATGGTGTTGGCCGCCGTGGTCATGGTGGTCGTGTCTCTGACCTGGCCCGGAGCGCGGGCATGACCGACGCCGTCTCCGTAGGACGGCGGGTCATCCAGGCTGAGGCCGAGGCGCTGGGCCTGCTGGCCGAGGGGCTGGACGCTGCCTTCAGCCAGGCCGTGGAGGCGCTGTTCGCCGCCCAGGGCCGCATCATCCTGACCGGGGTCGGCAAGTCCGGGCAT
>SDZP01000613.1 GCA_004144935.1 Caulobacteraceae bacterium
GACGTGATGTACGAGGCGCCGACGCGCCCGACGCGGGCGGCAGGGCCGCGCATCGGGCGCGTCGGCGCCTCGTACATCACGTCGTCGTCGAGGTCGGGGGTAAAGGGCGGTTCGTCGTCGAACTCGGGCTCGTCGTCGAACTCCTCGCGGCCACCGATGGTGATGGCGCGGCGCTCGGCGACCAGCGGCGGCTCCTGCCGGACACTGGACATGGCGGGGGCAACGGCGGGACGGGCGCCATGCAGGCTGGGCTCGACGGTGCCCGATTCGCGCCACTGCGCGTGCTCGGCCTCGGCGGCGCGCTTGTCGCGGAGGTTCTGGCGGGCCCGGCGGAAGGCGGTCTGGGCCGAATAGCCCAGGTGCATCATGGCGCCGAAGGCGACGTCGAAGATCGAGTTGCGCTCGGGCTCGATGTCGTCCTCGTCATCGGTGACGCGGGCGCCCCTCGGGGCAGCCTTGGCCCTGGTCTTGGCGGTGCCGGCGGGGATGCGCGGCATCGACATCTTGCCCAGGCCCATGGCGACCCAGAACAGCGCCAGCGTCGGCGCGGCGATGATGATGGCAAAGAGAATGGCGGTGACCGGCTGCGGGTTCTCGCCCGTCGCCATCACCGCGAGGTTGGTGAACATGGTGCCGACGAGGCCGCCGAGCCCGGTGGGCAGCGGCCAGCTTTCGGGCGCGGCGATGAAGGCGAAGACGCCGGAGGTCAGAATGCTCGCCGCGACCCAGCAGATCAGCCGCAGGCCCATCTTGGCGGGGACGCGCAGCCGCACGAAGCTCCATGCCCAGAGGGCGGGCGGCACCAGCACGGCCAGCATGCCGATGCCGAACACCTGGAAGCTCATGTCGGCGATCACCGCGCCGGGGAAGCCCAGCCAGTTCTGCGGCGTCTTGCTGGTGGCATAGGAAAAGCTGGGGTCGTCGACCGACCAGGTGGCCAGCGACAGCATCACCACGGCGATCAGGCCCAGCACGATCAGGCCGACGAGTCGCACGGGAATGCGAATCGCGATGGCCGGTGCGGGTTCTCTGGAGGAGCGGGCGTCTTCGAGCAGGGGCTGTGCCGGCATCGTCTTCTTACACTTACTAGCTGGACTCACGTGGCCGGTGAGACGTCCGGCCGAGCTTGCATGCTAGGGGTCCATGGTTAATTGCGAGCTAACCAGCGGCTAGGTGTGCGGGCTGGCCAGCCCCGGCTGTGGAAATTGCCTCGGGCGGCCGGCGATCGGGCGCGAGAGAGGCGGAAATGGGCGATCAACCGGGTCCCGGACCGGCATCCGGGAGGAGAGACCGGACCGGGAGACGGCGGTTGATCGGGGTGTGCAGCCCAAGCGGTTTGCGAGTGGGAAGCCTCTGAGGCGGGCCAGAGGTGCTTGGGCTGCACGCCGCGACCAACAGGTCTGGCG
>SDZP01000192.1 GCA_004144935.1 Caulobacteraceae bacterium
GTGCCGGCCAGGCCGGCGATCCAGCCGCCGACGTACTGGGCGATGGAGCTGGACAGGAACCAGACGGCCATCATGAAGCTGACGACCTTGGCCACCGACAGCTTGGTGATCTCCGACAGGCCGACCGGCGACAGGAAGAGCTCGCCGGTGGTGTGCAGCAGGTAGAGCAGGCCCAGCATGATCAGGGGCATGCGGAAGGCCGTATCGACCATGCCGCCGGCCCAGACCACGACCAGGAAGCCCAGACCGACCTGAAGCAGGCCGAGGCCGAACTTCATGACCGGGTTCGGATCCTTGCCGTGCCGGCCGAGCCACAGCCACATGCCGGCGAAGATCGGCGCGAAGATGAGGATGAAGCCGGCGTTGAACGACTGGGTCTGGGCGGCGGTGATGCCCATGTCGACCCAGCGGACGGTGTCCGGCACGCCCGGCGCCATGACCTGCTCACGGGTGCCGAAGAAGATGCTCTGGCCGAACAGGTCCAGGGTGAAGGGCTGGCTGATCAGCGACAGGTCGACGTTGCGGTCGGCGAAGAGGTTCAGCGAGGTGCCGGCCTGTTCGAACAGGGTGAAGAAGACCACGGCGCCGAAGATCAGCACCAGGGCCAGGCCCATCCGCTCGCGCTGCACCTTGTTGCACTGGGCGATCATGAAGAAGACGATGTAGGCCAGCGACAGCAGGGTGCTGATGCCCAGCACCCAGCCGACCACGGCGTTGCGCTGGACCATGAACCAGACCACGCCGACGCCGAGGATGCCGCCCAGGTAGATCATCCCTTCGAGGTTGATCGGTCCGGCGATGGACTTCTTCAGCGCTTCGGGGTTCGGCGGCTCGCCCTTGCCTTCCAGCAGCGGCTTGCCGAGCACGAAGGCGATGTAGCCGGCCAGCATGCCGATGCCGGCCAGGCCGAAGCCCCAGCCCCAGCCGTAGGTCTGGCCGAGGTAGCCGCAGAGCACCGAGGCCCAGAAGGCGCCGAGGTTGATGCCGTAATAGTAGAGGGTGAAGCCCGGGTCCCGACGGGGGTCGCCCTGCGGGTAGAGCTGGCCGACGATGGTCGAGATGTTGGGCTTCAGGAAGCCGACGCCCATGATGATCAGCGACAGGGCCAGGAAGAAGATGTTGACGTAGGTCGGGTCGCTCTTGACCACTTCCTGCGTGAAGCTGCCCTTGGGCAGGGTGGCCGGCAGCGGCGCGTTCGCCGGCAGGTCGGCGATGGCGATGCCGCCGCCGTCGGACGGGGCGAAGGCGTAGGTGGCGTCGCCGACCTTGATGCGGACGTCGCGGGCGTCGCCGCGGCCCTGGACCACGAACTCGTACTTGGCGCCGTCATAGATCAGGTTCTGGCGGGCCGGCTGGCCCTCGACCGCCATCAGGCCGTGACCGGCGACCAGCAGCAAGGCCCCGAAGGCGATCGCCTTGCGGGTGCCGATGAAACGGTCGGCCAGGATGCCGCCGATCAGCGGCAGCAGGTAGACGAGGCTGGTGTAGGAGCCATAGAGGCCGCCGGCGTACTTGTCGTCGAACAGGAAATGCTGGGTCAGGTAGAAGATCAGGATGCCGCGCATCCCGTAGTAGGAAAACCGCTCCCACATCTCGGCGAAGAACAGGATCTTCAGGCCCGGCGGATGCTTGCGCATCTGCATGAAGACCGGAATCCCGGTCGCCAGGGTAACGAGTATCCCCAGCACGATGACAATATTCATACGACAGACCCTGTTTGAACTCACGGGTCGGCGCGGAAACGGATTCCACCCCAACCTCCCCGATTTGCCGGGAGAAAATCACGCGGCGGATCGTTTCACAAGCAACGGTTTACCAATCGGCGTTCGCCGATGGCGCCGGCGGAGCCCGCGCCCCATCTGGGACGTTAGGTCGTCTCAAGCCTCAAGGAGTCCCGCCATGACCGAGCCCCGCCTGAAGTTCGCCGCCGCGAGCGGCCGCGTTCGCGCCCTGTTCGAAGGCCACGAGATCGCCGATTCCGCCAATGCCGTGGTGCTGCGCGAAGGCGACTATCCGCCGGTCGTCTACTTCCCGCGCGAAGACGTCGAGATGCTGGTGCTGCGCAAGACCGACCACGCCAGCCACTGCCCGTTCAAGGGCGACGCCAGCTACTTTACCATCTATCGCGACGGCAATGTCATCGACAACGCCGCCTGGTCCTACGAGGACCCGATCGAGGGCGCCGACGTGATCCGCGGCCACATCGCCTTCTATCCGCAGCATGTCGAGATCGAGATGTCGGGGACGACGGAAACGCGCGGCGAGGCCGAGAGCCAGGACGGCCCGGTCAAGGTGCCGGCGCACGATCCGCCCTACGCGGACATCGACCCGCTGTCGCGCGACTAGGCCTCTAGTAGGCGCAGTCGGTGAACACCCGGCTGATGTCGCCGGCCCATTCGCCGTGGTATTTCTCCAGCAGGCGGTCGGCCGGGGTCAGGCCGCTGTCGGCGATCTCTTCCAGTTCGCCGAGGTAGGTGGTCTCGTCGATGAAGCTGCCGTCGAGCTCGGCGCGATTCTTCAGGCCCTGGCGAGCTATGGCCACCATGTCGACGGCGACATCGCGCACCGAGCGGCCGGCGACCATGGCTTTGAGGCCCAGGCGCGGCACGTCGCGGCGCAGGCCCTCGCGGTCTTCCGGCGTCCAGTGCTTGCAGAGGTCCCAGGCGGCGGCCAGCGCCGCCTCGTCGTAGAAGATGCCGGTCCACAGGGCCGGCAGGGCGCAGAGCCGGCTCCAGGGCCCGGCGTCGGCGCCGCGCATCTCCAGATAGGACTTCAGCCGCACCTCGGGGAAGATGGTGGTGGTGTGGTCGGCCCAGTCCTTCATCGTCGCCCGCTGGCCCGGCATGTCGGGCAGTTTGCCGTCGATGAACTGCTCGAACGACTGCCCGGCCAGGTCGATGTAGAGGCCCTTGCGCTTGGCGAAATACATCGGGACCTTCAGCGCCCAGCGGGCGAAGGTCTCGAAGCCGAAGCCATCCTCGAACACGAAGTTCAGCAGGCCCGTGCGGTCCGGATCGGTGTCGGTCCAGACGTTGGCGCGGGCCGACAGGAAGCCGTTCGGCTTGCCCTCGGTGAACGGCGAGTTGGCGAACAGGGCCGTGGCGATCGGCTGCAGGGCCAGGCTGGTGCGGAACTTGGCCACCATGTCGGCTTCGGATGAGAAGTCGAGGTTGGCCTGCACCGTGCAGGTGCGCAGCATCATGTCGAGGCCGAGGCCCCCGACCAGCGGCATATAGCGCCGCATGATCACATAGCGGCCCTTGGGCATGATCTCCGCCTGGTCGCGGCGGATGGTCGGATGGAAGCCGAGACCCAGGAACCCCAGGCCCAGTTCGTCGGCGACGGTCTTCACCTCCTCCAGGTGCTGGCCGGTCTCCGAACAGATGTCGTGCATGGTCTTCAGCGGCGCGCCGGAGAGCTCGAACTGGCCGCCGGGCTCCAGGCTGACGTTGGCGCCCTTGCGCTCCAGGCCGATGATGGTCTGGCCGCCGTCGGCGCGGTCTTCCAGCACCGGGACCCAGCCGAACCGCTGCAGGCCCTTGAGCAGGGCCTCGATGCCGTTGTCGCCGTAATAGGGCACGGTCGAGTGGTCGGAGAGGTTGAAGCCGAACTTCTCGTGCTCGGCGCCCACCCGCCATTCGCTCTTCGGCTTGGAGCCGTCGGCGAAATAGCTTGTCAGGTCTTCGAGCGTCAGCGGACGATCGTCCGTCGCTGCATCCGCCATGTCTGCCTCCCAGCAATATCTAGTCCGATGGCGAGGGAGGCCCGTCCCCAACCGGCGGCGATCTTTACGCTGCTTGGCAGGTGGGACACAATCGAGTCCTTCGCAAGGTGGCGCTGATCCTCAGGTTGCGTACGTCCGATCAGGCGCTGTAGCCTCGACGCCATGATTATCGCCGTGACCCTGACGTTGTTTCTCCAGGCCGCGCAGCCGTCCGCGCTCCCGCCCAGGAACCCGGCGCTGATCCGGCGCGGCGAGGCTGTGGCGAAGATCAATGAGGCGTTCGATGGCCTGGCGGAGCGGCACGGCGCCGATCCGGCGCGCGAGGATCGGCTGGTTGCGGTGCTGTTTACGCCGGGCCACTGCGACCTGGACGGTCCGTCCCAGACCACCAGCGTGGCCGCCTACAGGGACATCAAGCCCGGGCATCCCCAGTTCGACGCCATCCAGTCCATGGTGGAGCGTTACGGCGCCCAGCCAGGAGAGACGGCGGACACCTTCACCACTGACGACTACTTCGATCTGAACGCGGCCGTGCGCTGCCTGCCTGGCGGCGGGCGCTACATGACGGGCCGGCGCGCGGCCGAACTGCTGGGCGGCGGCAACACGCCCTCCAACATGCGGTTGAGCCGGGAGCAGTTCGAGCGGCTGCTGGCCTTTGCCGTCAAGGCGGCCGACGCGGAGATCGCCGGCACGCCCTAGCCTCACGCCTCCGGGCAGGGTCGGCGGGGTAACACCCTTTCGCGCTACGACCGTCTGGACGACAGCACGGCGCTAGACCCAATCCCCGAGCGCCGCCTGCCACAGGGTCATGGCGCTGATTGCCGCCGTATCGGCGCGCAGGATGCGCGGGCCCAGCGACACCACATATGCGCCGTCCATGGCCCGCAGCCGCCCGGCCTCCTCCGGATCAAAGCCGCCCTCCGGCCCAATCAGGATCGCCCACGGCCCGCCCTCCGCGCCGGACAGCGCCTGCAGCACCGGCGCGCCGCCGGTCTCGTCGCAGAACATCAGCCGCCGGCCGGCGTCCCAGTCGTCCAGCAGTTTGGACAGCTTCACCGGCGGCAGGATTTCCGGCACGTCCAGCCGGCCGGTCTGCTCGGCCGCCTCGGTGGCGATGGCCGCCAGCCGGTCGACGTTGGCCTTGTCGGCGTTGGTGCGCCGGGTGAGCACCAGCTGCACCCGGGCGGCGCCCAGTTCGGCCGCCTTTTCGATGATGGTCTCCAGTCGGCCACGCTTGACCAGGGCCACCACCAGGGTCAGGTCCGGCCCGGTCGCCTGGGGCCGGACGCGGGAGCCGACCGTCAGCCGGCAGCGGCGCTTGTCCGGGTCGACCACCGTGGCCCGCCATTCGCCGTCGCGGCCGTTGAACAGCAGCACCTCCGAGCCGATGGCCAGCCGCATGACGGCGATAAGATAGCGGGACGCTTCCATGCCGGGCGCGATGGGCGCGCCGGCCTTCAGGTCGTCGGATACGAACAGACGGATCATGCAAGCCTTCTAGCGCGACAGGGCCGCCCGTGTTTAGCGTGGCGGATGGGAAAAGACTCCGACGCCTACGACGAAGAACTGATCGCCCTGCAGACTGCCATCGTCAGCTGGCGAAAATGGTCGATGGACCAGAGCGAGAAGGTGCTGGTCATCTTCGAGGGCCGCGACGCGGCCGGCAAGGACGGCACGATCCGGCGAATCGTCGCGCATCTGCCGCCACGCACCACCCCGGTGGTGGCGCTGTCCAAGCCGTCCGACCGCGAAAAGACCCAGTGGTATTTCCAGCGCTACACGCCCCACCTGCCGGCGGCCGGCGACTGCGTGCTGTTCAACCGCTCCTGGTACAATCGCGGCGGGGTCGAGCCGGTGATGGGCTTCTGCACCCCCGAGCAGCACGAGGCCTTCCTGGTCGCCGCGCCGGACTTCGAACATCTGCTGGTCGGCGAGGGCATCCGGATCATCAAGTTCTGGCTGGACATCAGCAAGGACGAGCAGGCCAAGCGGCTGAAGAACCGCCACCTCGATCCCCTCAAGGCGCTGAAGACCAGCCCCCTCGACGAAGAGGCCCAGAAGCGGTGGGACGACTATTCGGGGGCTCGCGACCTGATGCTGATTCGGACCCATACCGAGGCCGCCCCCTGGACCTGCGTCCGGGCCGATCACAAGAAGGCGGCCCGCATCGCCGTCATGCGCCACCTGCTTCACGCCGTCGCCCCCTCCAGGCTGCGCAAGGGCGTGGCCAAACCGGATCCGGCGGTGCTGTTCCCCTTCGAGCCGGCGGCGCTGAGCGACGGGCGGCTGGAGCGATAGGCTCTTCTCCCGCTTGCCGGGAGACGGATCAATGCGCGCCGTATCCGAAGTCGTGCCGCAAATGCCCGCGCATCAGCGCCGAAAGGTACGCCCGGTCCTCATCCGTCCAGGACACCGCCGCGCGCCGGTCTGCCGACGGGACGATCGCCTCGCCATAGGTCGGGTCCAGCTTCGCCGCGATCGCCTGTCTGCTCGACACCGCCACCGCCGCCGCGATGTCGGCCTCGTCCAGGGTAACACCCCAGTGGGCCCACAACCGCCGCACCCCGGCCCCCGGATCGGCCTTCAGGTCCTCGTGCCGCAGCACCAGTACCCGCTCGGGCAGGGCCTGGGCCAGCGCGCCCCAGCGGTTGAAGAAGCGGACGAACCACCAGACGTCATCGACCTTCTTTCGCCCCGGCGCCGGCCGCCGCAGGAACTCGGAGAAGGTCCCCAGCCCGTATATGTCCACCCACTTCGCATAATAGCTGGCCAGCGCCTCGCGCGGGTCGCGGACCAGCACCACGGTCGGCGGCAGGTCCAGCATCCCGGCCTCCGCCGCCACGGTGATCAGCCGCGAGGGGATGTTGTGCGAGCTGCCGATGCGGGGGGCCCTGGCGTGCAGCCGGTCATGCTTGGGGTGGCCGATGAAGGCGTCGCTGCCCGGACCGCTGGAGGTTTCCGGGGGCGGCAGACCCAGGTGATGGGCGATGGCGTGGCTGGCTGCAGGTCGTTTTCGAGGTCGCGGCCCGCCAGCCGGGCGCCGTCCGTTGCCAAACTCATCGCGGCCCTCCAACTAGACGTGTCGGCGCAAGGGAGAGAACGCGATGGATTACGTCCGCCTCGGCAACACCGGACTCAAGGTCTCACGCCTGTGTCTCGGCTGTATGACGTACGGCTCGCCCGACTGGCGGCCCTGGGTTCTGGACGAGGCCGCGGCCGAGCCCTTCTTCAGGGCGGCGGCCGAGGGTGGGATCAACTTCTTCGACACCGCCGACATGTACTCGAACGGGATCAGCGAACAGGTGACCGGCAAGTGGCTGCGCGAATTCACCCGCCGCCAGGACACGGTGATCGCCACCAAGGTCTTCTTCCCGCACGGCAAGGGCCCCAACGCCGGCGGCCTGTCGCGCAAGCACATCTTCGACGCCGTCGACCGCTCGCTGAAGAACCTCGGGACCGACTACATCGACCTCTACCAGATCCACCGCTTCGATCCGGACACCCCGATCGAGGAGACGCTGGAAGCGCTGCATGACGTGGTGAAGGCCGGCAAGGCCCGCTACATCGGGGCCAGCTCGATGTTTGCCTGGCAGTTCGCCAAAATGCTGGCGACCAGCGAAAAACATGGCTGGACGAAGTTCGTCGCCATGCAGCCGCAGTACAACCTGGTCTACCGAGAGGAAGAGCGGGAGATGCTGCCCCTCTGCAAGGCCGAGGGCGTCGGCGTCATCCCCTGGTCGCCCCTGGCGCGCGGCTTCCTGGCCGGCGGCCGCGACAAGCCGGGCGAGGGCAATACCGAACGCAGCCGCACCGATGAATTCAGCCCCAGGCTCTACTACCGCGACGCCGACCATGCGGTGGTCGAGGCCGTCGAGCAGATCGCCAAGGCGCGCGGCGTCTCCAACACCCAGGTCGCCCTGGCCTGGGTCCTGCGCAACGACGCCATCACCGCGCCGATCGTCGGGGCGTCGAAGCTGCATCATCTGAGCGAGGCGCTGGCCTCGCTGGACCTGACGCTGACGGCGGAGGAGGTGGCGGCGCTGGAGAGGCCGTACCAGCCGAAGCCGGTGCTGGATCACGCCTGACTCTGCAAGCAGGCTGCCGGCTGGCCTCGAGCAAGTCCCTGTGAGGCTTCCTCGAGCGTCCTTCTCCCCTTGCGGGAGAAGGGAAACCTGGGGCTGCTTGACTGCTCTTGGCCTCTTGAAGGTGACGGCGGTCCTGTCGACCAAAGGAACCCGATTGGCGCGCCCTCAAAGAATCATGGCACGAAACATTCCATGAACACCGGCGTCACCCTCACCGCCGCCCAGGCCCGCCGCATCGCGCTCGCCGCCCAGGGCTTCGCCGAGCCGCGCCCCGCCGAGCCGACCCGCCGCCACTTCAACCGGACCGTGGAACGCCTCGGCGTCGTGCAGATCGACAGCGTCAATGTCGTCACCCGCACCCACTACCTGCCCAAGTTCTCCCGCCTCGGCGCCTACGCGCGCGAGACGCTGGAGACCGAGGCCTGGGGCAGGAAGCCCAGCCTGTTCGAATACTGGGGCCATGAGGCCTCGCTGATGCCGGTCGCCACCCAGCCGCTGCTGCGCTGGCGCATGGCGCGGGCCGAGCATGGCGACGGGGCCTGGACCGGCCTCAACCGCTTCCGCCGCGAGCGGGGCGACTACATCGACAATATCCTGGCCGAGATCGAAAAGCGCGGCCCGGTGACCGGCGGCGATTTCGCCGCCGGCCCGCGCGGCCAGCCCGGCTGGTGGTCGTGGTCCGAGGGCAAGCGGGCGCTGGAATGGCTGTTCTGGGCCGGACTGATCACGACGAAGACCCGGCGCGGCTTCGAGCGGGTCTACGACCTGACCGAGCGCACCCTGCCCCGCGCCGTCATCGACACCCCGACCCCGAGCGAGGCCGACGCCCAGCGGGACCTGGTGCGCATCAGCGCCCGGGCCATGGGCGTGGCCACGCAAGCAGACCTGCGCGACTACTTCCGGCTTGGGGTGGACGACGCCCGGGCCCGGGTGGCCGAACTGGTCGAGGCCGGCGAGCTGACGCCGGTCACCGTCAAGGGCTGGGACAAGCCGGCCTATCTCTGGCCGGGCGCGAAGATACCGCGCCGTATCCACGCCCGCGCCCTGCTGTCGCCGTTCGACAACCTGATCTGGTTCCGCGAGCGCACCGAGCGGATCTTCGGCGTGCGCATCCGGCTGGAAATCTACACCCCTGCCGACAAGCGCCAGCACGGCTACTATGTGCTGCCGTTCCTGGAGGGCGAGGCGATCACCGCGAGGGTCGACCTGAAGAGCGACCGCAAGGCCGGGGCGCTGCTGGTGCAGGCCGCCTGGCGCGAGCCGGAGGCCACCGGCGAGACCGCGGCGGCGCTGGCGGCGGAGCTGAAGCAGATGGCCGGGTGGCTGGGGCTGGAGCGGGTCCAGGTGGTGGGCAAGGGGGATCTGGCGGGCGATCTGGCCCAGGCGCTTTAAGCATCCTTCTCCCCTTGGGGGAGAAGGGAAATCCCCTACCCCGTTCCCTCGGCCAACGCCGCCAGCCTCGCGTACGTCCCCTTCTTCGCCTTCAGCGTTCCGTGTGTGCCCTCCTCCACCACCCGGCCGTTCTCGAACACCAGGATGCGGTCCGCCCCGCGGATGGTCGACAGCCGGTGGGCGATGACGATCGTCGTCCGGCCCACCATCAGCGCCTCCATCGCCGCCTGAACCTCCTGCTCGGTCTCGACATCCAGGCTGCTCGTCGCCTCGTCGAACACCAGGATCGGCGCATCGGCGAGGAAGGCCCGCGCGATGGCCACCCGCTGGCGCTCGCCGCCCGACAGCTTGACGCCGCGCTCGCCGACAAGGGTCTCGTAGCCCTTGGGCAGGTCCGCGATGAAGCCGTCGGCCCTCGCCCGCCGCGCCGCCTCGCGCACCTCGTCCAGGGTCGCGCCCGGCGCCCCATAGGCGATGTTCTCGGCGATGGTCCGGTGGAACAGGGCCGGGTCCTGCGGCACCACGGCGATCGACCGCCGCAACGAGCCTTGCGTCACCCGCGAGACGTCCTGGCCGTCGATGCGGATCGTGCCGGCGTTGAGGTCGTACAGCCGCTGGATCAGCTTGACGAAGGTCGACTTGCCGGCCCCGGTCGGCCCGACCAGAGC